>CAUHBW010000323.1 GCA_959604115.1 uncultured Bilophila sp.
GGGCCATCGCCAATTTCGCCTTGCGTTTCGGTCCCCCGGAATTTTTTTCGCTGATCTGCTTTTCGCTCACGATAGTGGCCGGGCTGGCCGGGGACTCTTTGATCAAGGGGCTCATCTCCGCCTGTCTCGGCCTGCTGATGGCGACGGTGGGCATGGATCTGGTCTTCGGTACGGGACGGTTCACGTTCGACAACGTCAACCTGATGGCCGGGCTCAGCTTCATCCCGCTGGTCATCGGCCTGTTCGCCATCCCGGAAATCTTCAAGGTCATCGCCGGAGGCGGCAAGTCCACTTCCATACAGATGACGGTGGGCGCTTCCCACATCTCGTGGGCGGAATTCCGGCGCTGCTTCAAAAGCATTGTCCGGGGAAGCCTTATCGGCGTGATCATGGGGGCCATCCCCGGCATCGGCGGCGCGCCGGCGGCCTATCTCTCCTACAGCGAAGCCAAACGCTATTCGCCCCGGCGAGAGCATTTCGGCAAGGGCGAACTTGAAGGCGTCGCCGCCGCGGAATCGGGGAACAACGGCGTCTGCGGGGCCACGCTCATTCCGCTGCTCTCGCTGGGCGTTCCCGGCGACATCGTGACCGCCGTCATGCTCGGGGCGTTCATGATGCACAACATCACCCCCGGGCCCCTCCTGTTTCAGGAACATCTGCCGCTCGTCTACGCCCTGTATATCGGCATCATCTTCAGCTCCATCCTGCTTTTTCTCTCGGGCATGCTGTGCATCCGCGGGGTTTCGAGGCTGACCCGCGTCCCCAAGATGGTCCTGTTCCCCTGCGTGCTGACCATATGCCTGTTCGGGGCGTATGCCGTGAACAACAGCGAATTCGATCTGTTGGTCATGGCGGGCATGGGCGTCGTCGGCTACGGCATGAGCCTGTTCCGCATCGCCGAAGCGCCGTTTCTCGTCGCCTTCATCCTCGGTCCGCTCTTTGAGGACAACCTCCGGCGTTCGCTGCTGCTGTCGCACGGCGAAGCATCCATCCTCTGGAGCACGCCCATCTGCTGGTTCTTCATCCTGCTCACCGCCGTCTCGCTCTTCGTCACCATCCGCAAAGAGCTTGCGAAATCCCGCAGCCGCACGGAAAAGCTCCGCACCGACGCGGCCTGAGCCATTCCCCCCAATCGCCATCCCCTGACGACTGGGATTCTCCTTTGGGGACATACGGAGGCATTCCCTATGCGATCCGCAAGGTTTTTCGCCGGACTTTGTATTTTGCTGCTGACCTGCGGGGCGACGCTCGCCTACGCCCAACCCCACGTTCCGCTCAAGACCGCGTGGCTGGGCGAACACGAAACCTTCGCCGTCTGGTACGCCCAGAGGCATGGCTGGGACAAGGAGGCCGGACTGGATCTGTCCCTGATCCGTTTCCGATCCGGCAAAACGCTGGTGGACGGCGTGGCCGCGTACAAATGGGACATCGCCGGATGCGGAGCCGTTCCCGCGCTGACTGCGGCCTTGAGCGGACGTCTCATCATCATTGCCGTAGCGAACGACGAATCCCGGAGCAACGCCGTCTTTGTCCGAGAGGACAGCCCCGTCCTCTCGGTGCGGGGCGCAAACCCCGCCTATCCGAACGTATACGGAAATCGGGATACGCTGAAGAAGGCGCAGCTGATCTGCACAAAAGGTTCGTCAGGCCACTACCTGCTGGTTTCATGGCTCAAGGCCCTCGGTATGAAGCCCGAAGAGGCGCGGATCACCTACATGGAACCGGCTCAGGCGCTCGGCGGCTTCTCCGGCGGCTTCGGGGACGCCGTGGCGCTGTGGGCGCCGTTCACCTACGAAGCGGAACGGCGAGGATTCCGGCCCGCCGCCATCGCCGGGGATTGCGGTGCGCGGCAGCCCGTGGTTCTTGTCGCGAACAAGGACTTCGCGGCCCGGCACCCGCAGCGTGTCGAAGCCTTCCTGCGCCTGTATTTCCGAGCGGTCAGCCTGCTGCGCGAGACGCCCGCGGAAAAGCTTGCCCCCGAATACCGTCTTTTCATCAAAGAGTGGACGGGGAGGGAGCTTTCCCAAGAGACGGCCCTGCGGGATCTGCAAAACCATCCGGTGTTCACGCTTGAAGAACAGCTCGCCCTGTTCGACTCCTCCAGCGGCAGGAGCGAGTTGCAGCAATGGCTCATGGACATAGCGGCTTTTCGGGCGGATGCCGTCTCCGCCGACAGGCCGCCCGCGCACCGCCCGGAACGTCTGGACGCCGTCACCGACTCCTTCCTGAAAGCCATCCGGTAGCTAACCCTGCCGCCCTCTTTCCATTGGAAAGCCCCGCCCGCCGAAAAGGCGGGCTTTCCGTTTCCATATCAGGGAAACAAACCAAGGACGGCAAGAGACGCAATCCGACATTATGCCGAGAATACGTGAACGGAGGGCGTACTGCGGGATCACGGACACGGCTACGGTGCTCCCGAGAGCGCGCCGTCCGGGAACGGTTCAGGCCGTGTGCGGCGATCCGATGCGTGTTGTCAGGTTTCCCTGCGCGTCGAAGTCCGGTTCCCGCAGCGGACCGAGCACCTCGAAGCGTCCGGCGTCGGTCAGTTCCGGGAGGACGGCTTCGGAGACGTAGCAGTCCGTGAGGTACAGCGTGTTGGGAATCAGGACCAGCCGCGCTTCGGCGGTCGGGATGCTCCGCAGGCAGAACATCATGGTTTCCAGCGTTTCCCGTTCCGTATCGAACCACAGGGGCGTGAACGCACGGGTGACGAACGTTGTCGTCAGATTGTTCAGGTAGGTGGCCTTGCGGTCGATCTTGTCCACAAGCCTGCGGGTCACGAAGTCCACGAGTCCCACGCCCGTGGCGTTGCCGTGCGAGGCTTCCGAAAGATCCAGCACCGAAACGTAGCGAATGCGCGGGCGTTCCATTTCCGGCTCGCCCGTAATCCGCAGCCGTCCGATGATATTGGTATCGACCCCGGTTCCGCTGAAATTCTTTCCCATTTCCTCCACGATGAGGCCGTGCAGCCTGTCCGTAGGGAGGGCGGGCATGAGCGATTTCGACCACGCCAGCAGCCGGATTTCTTCCTCAATGAGCGTCTCGGCGGGGATGGCCTTGATGCGCGCGGTTTCCTCATAGGCGTTTTCGACGACGGCCACCCCGCCGAGCACGGGCATTCTGCCGAGAATGATTTTGGTGACTTCGACCAGCAGGCGGGGGAGTTCCGCCTGTCCGAGACTGTGGAACTGCCCCGCTCCGCCCGGTCCGCCGAGGCCCACCACGAGCTTCTTGCACAGCCCGCTCTCCACGCAGCCCTTGAAGGACGTATGCGTTTTCACGCGGTTGATGGGAATGATGGCGTCCACGCCGAACGCAGATTCCAGCATATGCGCCACAAGGCCGTCGGGCGTTTCCCCGATGGCGCGGGTCGCGTCGCAGGTGACGATCGGCGCGCCGAGACGTTCCTCGGTGATGCCGAGGCTTTCGAGCACCTCTTTCTGCCCCTGCCGGGTGCCGCCGCCGTGGCTGCCCATCGCCGCCAGCAGCACCGGGGACGCCCCGCAGCCCCGCACCGCCCGCACGGCGACGTCCAGCATGGTCAGGATGTTTCGGATTCCCCGGCTGCCCACGGTCAGCCCCACGGTCATGCCGGGCCGGATCCGGGGCGTGAGCACGCGCATCTGTTCGCGCATTTCCGCCGCCACGTCATCGATGCGCGGACGGACGAAGGTTTGCCGGATACGCGCCATTCTGGGCAGAGGGCATCGGGTTTCCGTCATGGGAACGCCTCGCTTTGGGGGAACACCCCGTTGAAGAAGAACAGGCCTTTTCGCCGGACCGCCCTTCGGACGTTCCGCGAGGAAGCGCGTTGGAAAGGCTATTCGGCGGCCTCCACCACATCGAGCCAGTGGCGCACGGTCACGCCGGAAGGAGCCAGAGAAGCCAGTTGCAGCGTGCAGCCGCTGCACCCGGTGATGATGCGGCGACAGTCCGCGAAACCCTCCATGCACCGGCGTCCGATGGCGGCGGAGACGTCGGCGTCGGTCATCTTGAGGATGCCGCCCATGCCGCAGCACAGTTCCGAGCCTTTCCGGATCTGCGGAAACGCCTGCCGGAGAAACGGCAGATCGGGATCGACATCGCCCCAGTGGCAGGGCTGGTGGTAGCCGGGACGGTCCGGCGCGCCGGGCGCGGCCTCGAAAACGGGGTCCGTCAGAAACGTTGCAAGGGCGCGGAGCTGCCGTCTCCACAGGGCGGCCTCTTCGGGGTCCATGCCGCCCTCTTCGGGATAGGCGTCGAGGGCGTGTTTGCACGAGGCGCAAAACACGGCGATGGCCGGACGGTCCATCTCCCGCCAGCGGTCGATGTTCCGCCGTCGGACCTCGGCCTGCGCCTCAAACAGCCCCGCATGGTGGAGCGTACCCCCGCAGCAGGTGAAGCCCACGCCGTCGATGACCGTATGGCCCCAGCGCCGCAACAGCGCCTCGGCCCG
>CAUHBW010000324.1 GCA_959604115.1 uncultured Bilophila sp.
GTTCGGCTCTCTCGCCAAAATCAAATCCATGAGCGGCCCGCGTGTCGGCTGGTCCGATCCGCAGGCCGCCCAGATGAACCTGTCGCTTTACGAGCAGGGCGTCGCGCAGGCCCGCATCCGGGGTGCAAGGCGCTGGGACGGGCGGCGGCTGACGGCGCGCCCCCAAAGAGGTGACCTATGAGCAATCTCCCAACCGTCAACGTGACGGCGCGCGTTTATGATCAGAGCGGCAAACCGATCCACAAGGCCGTGGTCACGATGCGCCTGACGACCGTCGAACGGTATTCCGGTTACATCGTGCCGCGCGAAGTGCGAGCCGAGACTGACGCCGCGGGCAAAGCCGTTCTCGCTGTCTGGCCCAACGAACTCGGCACGGAATCCTCCGAATACCGTGTTCATATCAAGTATCCGCACAACGGGTGCGAGTCTTCGTGTTTCAACGGCGGCTCCGGTTCCGTAAGCGGGTATGCCGTGGTTCCGAACCATGACTGCGATTTGCAGGATATCATGGAACTGTCCCCTTACGACCAGCGCGGCGCGGGACAGGTCATCACGTCCGAAGTCGCCATGTATGCGGGGCAGGCGTCCGCCGCCCGCGACGCGGCGCAGAGCTACGCGCAGTCCGCGCAAGCCTGCATCGGGCAGGTGAACGCCGCTGCGGAAAAGGCCGAAGCGGCAAAAACCTCGGCGCAGATTGCGGCGGAACTGGCGACGACCAAGGCGGGGGAAGCCGAGGAACTGGTGCAGCGGGCCAATGAGCGCATCGTCTATTTCGAGAGCGAAGTGACGAAGCGGGTGGAGACCGAAACGAACCGGCTGACCACGTCGGCGACGACCGTCATCACGGAGAGCCGGAACGACGCGCTGAACCAGATCGAACAGCGGACCGCGCAGGCCGTCATGGAGGTGACGAGCAACGCCGCCACCCTGAAGGCCGATGCTGTAGAAGCCGTGACCCGCGCTCAGGAACGAGCCGTGGACACGCTCGACAAGGGCATTGAGGACGGCCTCCGACAGTTCCACGAAGAGGGGGAACTGTTCAATGAAGATTTTGAACAGATTACCGACCAGGCAGAATCCGCAGCGAAAAAGGCTGGGTGCATGGCCGTGGCGGCCCAGAGCCATGCTGACCGTGCCTGTGAATGCGCCAACGCGGCGGAGTTTTCGGCGGAAACAGTGGAAAAATCGGAGACGAACGTGTTGGAAGCAGCACGGGCCGCAGAGGTTTCCAAAAGTTGCGCCGAAGCCGCCGCCGCGCGTGCTGACGCCAAGGCACTGGAAATCGCCAACCGTATCCATGATGCTGAAGACGCTGCAAACACGGCAAAAAGATCGGCTGGAGCCGCAAGGCAAGAGGCTCTTTCCGCAGCGCAGTCGAATCGAGAGGCAGCGATTGCCCGTGATGAGTCCACGCAGTCCGCTGGAGAGTCCGAACGTTCCGCCGTGGCTTCGAAGGTCGATGCCGACCGTGCGGATTCCTTGGCATGCCGGGCGGAAGAAGCGCGAACTCAGGCGCAGCAGGCCGCGTGGCACGCTAGGCAGGACGCCCTTGCAACGGATGGGGCGCGCAAGCGGGCGGAAACGGCTGCGGACAACGCGGGGCGCTGGTTCGACGCTTCGGCCCAGTCTGCCGACAATGCCGCCAATATGGCCGATTGCGCGTGGAGTGCGGCGTATCATGCAAGCATGGCGGCGAGCCGTCCGGGCATCGCTGCTGTAAATGATGTCACTATGTTGGCGTATTGTGTGTCCGGCCTGTACATTATCAATCCGCTTCTTGCACATGCGCCCAGTATGTTCATGGGCGTGTGGCCTGTGGCGGACATTGGGGAAATGAAGTGGGACGGCGTGTTTTTTATCGGTCCTGCGTATCCCGACAGTCCTACGCCGCCGCCCGTGCCTTGCGAAAAGCCGGACAGACCGAATCCGAATATTCAGTCGGAAATGGCGGCTTGAACAACCTGCACTGCAAGTCCTTCATAATGGCATAATAACCAAAGGAATCAATCATGTCTGATAGCTCTGTACAGCCCTTGGGCGACGAAGAGGCTCGCATCGTGATCAACCTGCCCACGCCGATGTTTCAGGCCGTGGGCGGCCAGCTCTACAAGCTGCTGCTGGAAACCACGGCGGCTCAGGTGAAGATGGGCGACGGCGTCACCGTGGAAACCCGCGTCAACACGCTGGAACGGGCGTTGGCGGCCAACACGACCACACGCTTCGCCGACACCATTGCGGACCGGGACGCCCTGACCGGGATGATCCCGGGCGACCGCGTCTACGTGACCGACGCCACCGGCGACGCCACCGTGCTCAAAGGCGGGGCGACGTACATCTGGATGCCGGAACTGCGCTGGCGCAAGCTCAGCGAGGAAGAGAGCATGGACGTCGTGCTCTCGTGGGACAGGCTGGAGGGCAAACCGGCGTCCGCCGCGGCGGAAATCGACCTCGCCGTGGCCCAGCGTCACGCCCACGCCAACAAGGCCGAGCTGGACAGGCTCTCCGACGACGGCGCGGGCAACCTCCTCTACGGCGGCAGGCGCATCAACGACGGCAAGGTGGAGGTCGCCTCCACCACCGACGCGGGCGTCATCCCCGAGAACCTCCGGGACGGAGGGCTTCTCATCGTCAATCCGGCGGGCGCGTAAGCGTCGGCTTCACTCCAACCTCTTCCCAAAGGAGAAATCGTCATGGCCGTTGCCGTCACCAAGCTCAATACCCCTCTGTATGTCCGCAAGGGCAACGCGCTGCTGAACATTCAGCCCGAAACCAGCGGCGAACAGGTCAAGCTGGCCGCACGGAACGGCGTGACCGCCGCCACGGCGCAGGCCGAACTGGAGGCCGTCCATGCAAGGATGGACGGTCTGCTCAGCAACGCCGACGCCATGCGGTTCAAGGGCGTGGTCAACGCCGACGCCGATCTGCCCGCCGCCGACTACGAGGCGGGCTGGACCTACAAGGTCGGCGCCGCCGGAGTCTACAAGGGGCGGGACTGCGAAGAGGGCGACCTGATCATCGTCAATGCATCCCGCGCGGACAGCGGTTCGGTGGACGGCGACTTCGACGTCGTGCAGGCCAACATCAAAGGCGCGGTGACCGGCCCGGACGCCGCCGCGGACGGCAATCTGGCCGCCTTTGATCAGGCTACCGGCAAGGTGATCAGGGACAGCGGCCTGAGCGCCGCCGAACTGGGCAAGGTCTGGGTGAAGACTGCGGCGTCTCTGCCGGACACCCTGCCCGAAGATCTGAAGGAAGGCGGCCTGCTGGTGGTGGACGCCGGCGTCGTCGCGTAACGAACGGATATCCGGGCGGAACGCCTGAAACGTTCCGCCCGTTCAGGGAGAATAGTTCATGGCTGATTTGTATCAGGTACGCAACGGCGAGCTCATGCCCATCATGTCGATTTCACAGTGTATGCCCATTTCCGGCGGTCAGTTTACCGGCGGCGTGTTCGAGACGGCCGTCAACCTCTCGGCCTCGGATATCGACGTGTCCGCCGGAACGGCCTTTGTCAAAACCCTTTCGGAGGCGACATCGTTTACCGTTTCCGGCGTTCCCGCGTCCGCCGTGGCGTGTTTCTCCCTTGTCCTTGCCAACGGCGGCGACCACGTTGTCACATGGCCCTCTTCATTCCGCTGGACGGACGGCACTCCGCCGGAACTGACGCCCGAAGGGACGGACGTTCTTACATTCCTGACGGTGAACGGGGGAGCGACATGGTACGGCGTGCCGTCGCTTCAGGGGGCCGCATGATCGCACGCCGTATGATGATGTCGAGAGAGAAAGACATTCCGCCGACAAGCCGTATCCGCTTTATCGCGTCCAAGGACGGCAGCGGGATCAACTTCTTCCAGTTCGATGATCAGAAACTCCCTCCCGCCTCACTGTTTGCGGTGTCCGTCAACGGTGTGGAAACGGCCCAGGCCTATTCCAGCCTTTCTTTCTCCGCCGGAGACGACGTGAGCATTCAGCTTAAAACATCAAGAAGTTACTATCCGGTGTTTTACCCCGGACGCCAACTCGCGGCGGACGCACTGGATTATATTTTACAGATCGTCGAACCGTTGCCGGAAATGAAACTTTCGGCAACATATCCGATGAAGTCCGGATATGGTTTGTTTCGTAACTGCATCACTCTTACGTCTCTTTTAAAGGGTTTGTTCAGTAATAATCCGAACATTACAGACTTCGGGGGCTGTTTCTGTGGCTGTAATGGCCTTGCATCCGTTCCCGCTGGTCTGTTTGATAACACTCCGAACGTTACGAGCTTTGGTTCCTGCTTCCAATATTGCAGCGGCCTTGCATCCATTCCTACCGGTTTGTTTGATAATCATCCGAACGTTTATAACTTTATGTCTTGTTTTGCCGGTTGTAGCGAGCTTACCTCCATTCCTGTCGGTTTGTTCGACA
>CAUHBW010000325.1 GCA_959604115.1 uncultured Bilophila sp.
GCCGGGGGGCGAGCCGCCCCCCGGACCCCGGCGAAAACGGAGACGCCGCAGTCTCGTTTTTTGGACCAAAGCATTGGAAACGGCAAAGCCGTTTCCAATGCTTTTTGTGGGAAAAGGAAGGCAGCGGATAAGTCAAGAACCGGCGTACAACCATAACTGAGGGGGTCCGGGGCGGAGCCCCGATTACCCCCGAGCGCGCTTGAAGCCTTCGGCGGAGCGGGCGATGACCTCGTCCTCGACGCAGAAGGCGAGACGGAAGTGCCCCGGGCCGCCGAAGCCGGAGCCGGGCACCGCGAGGATGCGCTCCTCAAGAAGTTTGTTCACGAAGGCCACGTCGTCGCCGCCGGGGGCCTTGGGGAAGAAGTAGAACGCGCCCTTGGGCATCTGGAATTCATACCCGGCGTCGGTCAGGATGTTCGCCATCATTTCGCGGCGACGGGCGTAAATGCCGGGGTCCACCTGCGAGCCGAGCGCGCCCGCCATGATATGCTGGCCCACGACCGGCGGATTTACGAAGCCGAGAATGCGGTTGGCGAGGGTCAGGCCCGCCATGAGCTGGCCGCGTTCCGCGAAAAGCGGGGACAGGGCGATGTAGCCGAGACGCTCGCCCGCGAGGCACATGTTCTTGGAGAACGAGCTGGCGAGGATGGCGTAGGGGTACATGGGCAGCAGGCTCGGCACTTCCACGCCGTCGAAGGCGAGGAAACGGTACGGTTCGTCAGCGATGAGATAGAGCGGACGCCCGTTGCGTTCGGACGCCTTGGCGAGGATGGCGACCAGTCCTTCCAGTTCCTGCCGGGAATAGATGTTGCCGGTGGGATTGTGGGGCGAGTTGATGATCATCGCCCGGGTCTTGGGCGTGATCGCCGCCTCGATGGCGGGGAGATCCAGCCCGAAGGTGTCCGGCAGGGTCGCGACTTTCTTGAAGACGCCGCCGTGGTTGTCCACGTAGGAGCCGTACTCCACAAAGTAGGGCGTTACGGAGAGCACTTCGTCGCCGGGTTCCAGAACGGCCTTGAAGATGACGTTGAGCGCACCGGCCGCGCCGCAGGTCAGGATCACGTCGCTGCCCGCGATGTCCACGCCCTGTTCCTTGGAGATGTGCGCGGCCAGCTTTTCGCGGGCCCATCCGAAACCGGCGTTGGGCATGTAGCCGAGGCTGAACGGTTCGTCCACGTGCTGGGCGAATGCCGCGAGCGCCTTGCCCACGGCGGGCGGCGGAGCGAGGTCGGGGTTGCCGAGGCTGAAGTCGCAGACGGCGTCGTTGCCGTATTTCTGCTTGAGCTGGATGCCCGCTTCAAACATGCGGCGAATCCAGGAGCCGTTTTCGATGGAGGAACTCATCTGAGTGCTGATGATGTTCATGGCTGCTCCGTATCTCATGACCTGAGAGAAAGGGTTGGGGCGCAGCGGGGCTGCGGTTCGGGGCCTCCGGCGTACGGAAACGGACCCGCGAATCGTTTGAGGATAACGCATCATGCGCCCTCCTGCCAAGTGCCGGAGCAAGGCGTTTTTCGGCGCGTTCACGGCGAAATGTCGCCGCCCCGCCCCGGAGTGCGTCTTTTTTCAAATCAGGGGTGGCATTTTTTTTGCCATTTTGATAGGTGAAGGGATATGAAAAACTGACCGGCGCACAGCGAACGGAGGTCGGCCTGCCCTGGGCGGAGCGTGTGGGTCTCAGCCGGAAGAGAGAGTCCAACCATGTCTTTTGTATGGAAAGAAGCATTCACACTCGGAGATTTTGCCTGGTCGGGGTCCGATACCTTTTCCGATATCATAGAGATCACCGATCTTGAAGGACTCAAGCATTTTCTCGACGTGGTCCACATCAAGTTCTGCCTGCTCAAACCGTGGTGCGAAACCGAAAACTATCCGTTGGTCGAAACGCGCGACCTGCTGCCTTCTTTCGAGTCGGAGCTCTGGGAATACAAGGGACTCCCCGGATTTTCGATGGTGGCGTTCGACCGGCCTCTCGAAAGTTTCAGCGAGATCTTCCAGTACGACATCCTCCATCCCGTCCTCAGCGCGGTGAATTCGGCGGAAGGCGCGTCCTGTCCGCTGGAAACCCACGTCATCGCCCGCAACGTCCAGATATTCCTGAGCCGTCTGCCCAAAAAATTGCAGGACCCCTTCCGCGATCAGTTCCGGCGCGTGGATACCGCCGTGCTCGACTATTATCCCGCGCTGATGCCCTATCTGCTGGCGATGGACCGGGCGCACGTGTTCGCCACCGACACCTACGGGCATTACCACCTTGCGGGCCTCTTCGCCTCGTTCCCGTCCGATATGGACGGCGAAATCAAGCGGTTCGGCCTGCGCATCGGCAAGTTCAAGATCGGCGACAACGAGGTGTACGAGCGCAACCGCACGTTCGTCTGCCAGTTCCTGATGGAACTGTACGGGTATCCCATTTCCTCGGAACGCCGGACCTCGGCCGCGCTGTTCTCCCGGCGGCTGCACAAGCTCGGGGAACGGTTCATGATCCGCGTGCTCGGGCAGTCGGACCGGACGCTTACGACCATCTGGAACAACGGTGAAAGCCGCCCCTACCCGCGCGTGGAGAAGATCGCCCTCGTGCGGCTGGACCCCGAGCAGAAGGAGCTGATCCGGGCGTGCGAGGAGGGGGGATATTTCGTCGATGCCGAAAAGCGCGTGGTGATCATCCGCATCGCCTACAAGCAGCACCGCTACAATGCGGACAACGTGCGGCAGGACCGTGCGCTTTCCGTCGAGCGGCAGGAGCTGATCCACCCGCTGACCGGCCGTGTGCTTCACGACGTGAACGTGGTGAAGGACACCAGCACCATGATCCTGCGCCTGAACGACATCGTGCGCGGCGAATACGTGGGCCGCGTGGTCTACAAGCGCAACGAGCTGGTGGAGAACACCGACACGGACGAGAAGCGTCTCAAGTTCCTGTTCTCGTGGCTCTCGAAGAACCAGCGGCGCATCATCGGGTACAGCGAGGAGTTTTACAACAACACCACCAAGGTGCTGGACGCCTACCTCAAGAACAGCGACAATCAGGAAGCCTTCGCGCTCCTGCACGATCTGCGTCAGGAAGTGATGGCGAAGTACGCCTACATCCGTCAGGCGCGTACCGTCCGGTACCTTGAGGACATCGTGTCCCGCAACTACAAGGGCGAGCGGCTGACGTACAACAGGATGCTCGTCGAAGCCGCGACGCTGCTCCGCGATCTGAAATTTGAACTCGGCAACTATTTCGAACCGTTGATGCTGAGCGTCCTGCACTATATCGAGATGATCCTCGACGACCGGTATCTGCTGCGCCGGTACATCAACTGCCCCGACGACAAGCTGAGCAGGAACGGGGCGGAAATACGCAAGAACTACCGCCGCCTCGTCAGCCTCCGCGACGAATTCGAGTCCGTCCGCAAGTCCCGCCAGAAACCTGTTGTCGAAGCGTAACATCGGAACGGTGCGCCGCTTCTCCCCCCCGTGCCGGGTCCGGGAGAGGTTTGACAATCGCGGCGGGCGATGCGAACGTTTTCTCGTTCCGGTCCGCTCTCGGGCCGGGATGGAATCTTTGCGAAGGAAGCATCTATGGCATTGACCGACATTCCCGCGCCGCCGGACTGGTCCGACGCGCGCACGTTTTTTCTGGAGCCCGATCAGTGGCGCGAACCCTACGAGCTGGACGCGGCCGAAAGCCATCATTTGACGCGCGTGTTGCGCATCCGCGAGGGCGAGGAGATCCGCGTTCTGGACGGCAGGGGACGCGAAGGGCGTTTCCGCGTCGCTCCTTACAAGAAGAACGCCAAGGCCGTCGCGCTGCAACCGCTTGACGAGTGGATCTATCCCGAACCGGAGTCGAAGGTGATTCTCGCGGCGGGCTGGACCAAGGCCGCGCGTCGGGGCTGGATTCTGGAGAAGGCGGTGGAGTTCGAGGCCAGCGGCATCTGGCTGTGGCAGGCGGAGCGGAGCCAGTTCCCCGTGCCGTCGGACATCAAGGAATCGTGGCATGGCCAGCTCGTCGCGGGAGCCAAACAGTGCCGCAATCCGTGGCTGCCCGAGCTGCGGACCCTGCCCGGCGGGGTGGACGAGCTGATCGCGCTGGCGGAGGAAACCGGCTGTGAGCACCGGCACGTCCTTGTCGAGAGCGGGCACAAGTCGGTCATCTCCCTGACGCCCGACACGCTGGGGCAGCCGGGCCGGACGCTGTGTGTGGTCGGTCCCGAGGGGGGATTCACTGCGCAGGAGGTGGAGAAGCTCACCGCCGCCGGATTCCTTCCCGCGACCCTCGGAGAGCGCGTCCTGCGCTGGGAAACCGCCGCCGTCCTCTGTCTCGGCCTCCACTGGTGGAAGCGTCAGCTTCCGAACAAATAAAAAGGGAGAGAGACCGGGGGAGGAAACTTTCTGGAGAAAGTTTCC
>CAUHBW010000326.1 GCA_959604115.1 uncultured Bilophila sp.
AGTCCTTTGAATTGAAGCTTTTTTGCATTGTATCTAATAGCCCATAGTTAATTTAAATTATGTTAATTTACCTAAAACCTTCAAACAAACCTAATTCCACCACAAGCAAAAAACTCACACCGCGAACCTTCCGATGGTGACGACGGAGAAGCTTTCCAAAAGTGCGGCTCTGGGATAGATGTTTACGCAGTGAAATAAAATGGTTTCCGCCATAACCCGAAAAGGAGATTTCCATGTCGAACCCGATGCTTTCCGAAGAATTGTCCCGCAGGTATGAACGCTGCCGCCGTCTGCTGCAACAACAGGCTCCTGATGCCGGAGGTATGCTTGTCGCCTCCCGGATCAACATCTACTACCTGACGGGAACGCTGGGGTGGGGGCTCGTCTGGCTTCCTCTGGAGGGCGAACCGGTTTTGATGCTCCGTAAGGGATTGGAGCGGGCCGTGATGGAGTCACCCCTGCGCCACGTGGTTCCGTTCAAATCCTATAAGGAAGTACCCGCGTTGTGTGCGGAATGCGGCAGTCCCCTTACGCCGGAGATCGCCGTGGACAAAAACGGCTTCAGCTGGACGATGGCGGAAATGCTGCAAAGCCGTCTCGCTTCGATCCGGTTCGCGTCCTGTGATGCCGTGCTTGCACAGGCAAGAGCCGTAAAATCGAAATGGGAGCTCGGCGTGCTGCGGCGGTGCGGCGCACTGCACGCGGCTGTTCTGGACGACATGCTGCCCGCACACATAAAGTCCGGCATGAATGAGCAGGAAATCGCGAGGCTGTACGTCGAAGCCGTATTTGCTTGCGGCGGAAGCGGCATGCTGCGGATGAGCGCGCACGGAGAGGAAAATTTTTTCGGCTACGCCTCGGCGGGAACCTCCGGCATTTATCCTACGTATTATAATGGACCGCTCGGTTGCAAGGGCATGTGTCCCGCGATTCCGTTTATGGGGGATGCGGAACGGATATGGGAACGGAACGCTCCGCTGTCCCTCGACATGGGATTCAATGTGGAAGGGTACAATACGGATAGAACGCAGGTGTACTGGAGTGGAGCGGCGGCTTCGATTCCGGAGGAGGTCCGGCGGGCGCACGCCGTATGCGTTGAGATTTTTGAGCGGACTGCCGCGGAGCTGAAGCCCGGAGCCGTTCCGGCCAACCTCTGGGAACAGGCTTGCGCGCTGGTTGCAAGGGAAGGACAGGCGGAGGGCTTCATGGGACTGGGGCGCAACAAGGTGCCGTTCCTCGGGCACGGAATAGGGCTGACCGTGGACGAAACGCCCGTTTTCGCCAAAGGCTTCGTCGCACCGCTGGAAGAGGGCATGGTCGTCGCCATCGAACCCAAGATCGGCATTCCCGGCATCGGCATGGTCGGGCTCGAACACACGTTGGAGATCACGGCCTCAGGATCGCGGTCCCTGACGGGTACGGAGACGGAACTCATCTGCATCGATTGATTATGCCGGAAGAAACATGTTGCCGGTTTTCTTGCGTAGAGTACAATAGTTTCAAGAATATATGCTTGTTTGGACACAATGCTTTTTCTGAAACGTGTCCAGCTGTCGCTCAATCGCAAGAAAACAGGAGTGCAACATGGATAAGATTCTCCGTATCAACGTCGGTGCCGAAGGCGGGCCCAGAGCCTCTGTGGAACCGCTTGGCGAATATGCCGGACTGGGCGGTCGTGCGATGACGACCACTGTGGTCTGCAAGGAAGTTCCCCCCACCTGCCATCCGCTCGGACCCGAGAACAAGCTGGTGTTCGCTCCCGGACTCATGAGCGGCACGGCGGCGTCCACGTCCGGTCGTCTTTCCGTGGGCTGCAAGAGCCCGCTGACCGGCGGCATCAAGGAGGCGAACACGGGGGGCACGGCGGCGCAGGCGATGGCGCGTCTCGGCTATGCCGCCATCATTCTTGAAGGCGAAAGGAAGGGAGATGACCTGTACAAGATCGTCATCGACAAGGATTCGGTTACCTTCCATAAGGCCAATGAACTGCGGATGCTCGCCAACTACGATATGGTGGACAAGCTGAAGCTCGTGCATGGCGATAAGGTGACGTATGTGACCATCGGTACGGCCGGTGAAATGCGGATGGGCAATTCCACCATCTGCGTGACCGACCCCGAATGCCGTCCCACCCGCCATGCCGGGCGCGGGGGCGTCGGCGCCGTCATGGGTTCCAAGGGCATCAAGGCCATCGTACTCGATCCTTCGGGCACGAAGAACCGTGAACCCGCGAATCCCGATCAGTTCCGTACCGCCAATCAGGCCTTTGCCTCCGGATTGAAGAGCCATCCCGTGACGGGGCAGGGACTCCCGCAGTACGGCACCACAATCCTCATGAATATTCTCAATGAAGCCGGCGGACTGCCCACGAACAACTTCTCCGTGGGACGCTTCGAGGAACACGACAGGATTTCCGGCGAAACCATGGCGGCGACGATTGTGGAGCGCGGAGGGCAACCCACCCACGGCTGCCATCGCGGGTGCGGCATCCGCTGCTCCGGCATCTATGTGGACAAGCACGGGAACTATCTGTCCAAGGCTCCCGAATACGAAACCATCTGGTCGCACGGCGCGCACTGCGGCATCAGCGATCTGGACGCCATCGTGCTGATGGACCGTCTGGAAGACGACTACGGTTTCGACACCATCGACATGGGCGTAGCCATCGGCCTCGCCATGCAGGCGGGGGTGATCCCCTACGGCGACGCGCAAGCCGCCATCAATCTCATTCATGAAGCGGGCCGGGGGACGCCGCTCGGCCGCATCATCGGTGCGGGCGCGGCCACGGTCGGTCGCTGCTACGGTCTGGAACGCGTGCCGGTCGTGAAGGGACAGGCGCTTCCCGCCTATGATCCGCGCGCCGTGAAGGGTGTGGGCGTCACCTACGCCACCACCACGCAGGGCGCGGACCACACAGCCGGATACGCCGTGGCGCCGAACATCCTCGGCGTGGGCGGCAAGTCCGATCCCTTAAAGGCGGAAGGGCAGATCGAGATTTCCCGGAACCTCCAGATCGCCACGGCGGCGTTGGATTCCACGGGCTTCTGTCTGTTCGTCGCATTCTGCATCCTCGATCAGCCGGAAACCTTCCAGGCCATGATCGACACCATCAACGGCATGTACGGCATGAACATGACCGCCGACGACGTGATGGAACTGGGGCGGAACATCCTGCGTCAGGAACGCGAATTCAACAGAAAGGCCGGGCTCGGCCCAGCCACGGACCGCCTGCCCATGTTCTTTACGCGTGAAACGCTGGCGCCTCACGGGACCAACTTCGACATCACGGACGAGGAACTCGACAGCGTCCACAATTATTAGGCGTTGAAGCGAGGGCCGTTCGGTTGATTCCGGGCGGCCCCTTTTCGGGAGGCAGCCTTGATTTTGAAAGCATCACTTGAAGAAATGCGGGGCAGACGGCTACGGAGCTCGCTGGTCCGCGTGGTTCAGTCCGGCGTTTTCGTTTGGCTCGAACATCCGTATACCGTGCGCGCCTTTCTTGAGGAATGTTTCAATCTACCGGAGTCGTTCATTCTTTCCCGTGTGCAGACCATCTTATTGGACAGTAAGGTCGTGGACGATATGGACACGGCATGGCTGCGTCCCGGAAGCCGGTTGGCGCTTTCCGCCGCCATGCCGGGCGTCGTCGGAGCGGCCCTGCGGCGTGGCGGGCTTTTCGCCCGGATGCGGGAAGGCATCCGCTGTCCGGCGGGGTGTTGTCCCGAGGACGCCGCACCCTTCTGGCTGGAGCTCAGATTGTACAACGCCATGATCGAAGAACTGGCGCGCCCGTTGTTCGCCTGCGGTTTTTTGATCCGCGAAGACCGTATGGAACCCGCCTTGTCCGCGTTTCTTCAGGAACCGCCCGCCGCGCTCCCGCCCGGCCCCTTTCTTTTTGTCCGGGCCTCTTCGTTCTAGTTTCCTCCCGTACACGGACCAGACTTGACAATCTCACAGAAAGCTTCATTGATCCGGTGTCCGTTTCAGGCAATCTTCAATGGCTGGTGAGGGATTGTTTTCGTGTATGCAGATGTGATTGAAGAACTCACCCGTCTCAAGACGGGACGGGTCGATATGGCGCGCGCGGGGTTGGCGACGCAGGCGCGGCTGTGCGTCGATATGCTCCGGCAAGGGCGCTGTGTGGCGTGGGTGGTCAGAAACCGGGACGAGCTGCTCACGGCGCGTGCCCTGATGACGCTCTTTTCTCCGGAATTCTCCTGCGACGACGCGCAGTCTAAGGCCGCACCGTGGACCTTCCTGCCTCCGTTTTCTCCACGTTCCGCAAACCGCGAAGGCTGGACCGAGCGGTTGGCGGCGTTGTACGCCCTGCAAAACGGACAGGCCCGCT
>CAUHBW010000327.1 GCA_959604115.1 uncultured Bilophila sp.
CGCCTTCCACGGGCAGGGACACCTTGCCGTCGGAGAACGTTTTTGCCGCTCCGGAGAGCACGCAGACGCGGCCCCGGTGCAGGGTCGCCCCGGAAAGGGCTTCGGCCTTGTACGGGGCCTCGATCACCACTTCGTCGGCGGTGACGCCGGGGGCGACGCGGTAGGTGCCGTCGTAGTTCGTCGATCCGGTGACGGAAACCACGGCGTCCTGCACGAAGCCGTGCCCGGCACAGGGCAGGCCGACCAGCCCGTCGCCCTTGTCCGTCACGGCCCCGGAAAGCGCTTTTCCGGAACCGTCCGCCGTGGTCGCCGGCGCGCCGCACAGGGCCCGGATGATGTAGCCGAGCTGGGGCGCGTAGGAGGCGCTTTCCAGCGAGCCGGAGAGGTTCGCCATGCCCGCGTAGGGCTTGCCGCTGCCGCGCGCGTCCCGGATGACTGAGCGCTGTTTTTTCGAGCTGCCGCGCTTGAAGTCTTCCGAGGCGAAGGCCAGCCGCACGCCGGACGTGCCGGCGGCGACCTTGCCGGGGGTCTCTTCCATGTACAGCGTCAGCGAGCACGCGCCGCCGGAAACCTGTTGATACTGAGGCATGTTTCCTCCTGAAAGGTTAGAGCCGCCTGCCGACGGGCAGGCTTTCGGTTGCGGTCAGCGTGGCGTCGAGCATGACCAGAGGATAGCCGGCAAGATGATACTCGGCGGAAACATCCCCGAGCGACACGCCCGGCACGGCCTGTTCAATGGTTTTCCTGACCAGCTCCCAGACTTCGGCGAGCCGGAGCGTCCCGGTCATGAGCATGACGCCTTCGCGGTTTTCGAAGCCTTCTTCGCTCAGCCCAATGAGCAGGCCGACTTCGTGCTCGTTCGCCTTGCGTCCCGGCCCGGTGGTGACGGCATCCGGGAACAGCGCGATGAACGGCGCGTCGCTCTCGTCGGGCGGGCGGCGCATGTCCACGCCCACGCGCAGGGCGACGGCCTTGCCGTAGTGGTCTTGCGACCACTGGCGCAGTGTCCGGTTGGACGCGAGGGCCGCCGCCCAGAGCGTGGCGATTCCAACGGTTGTGTGCACGGAAGACTCCTTTTTCGCGGGAGGATAGACGCAAAAAAAGATTTCCGGCAAACGGGGTTAACGCGGCGTCGGGAAGGATGGAAAACGGTTAACGGAACGGGGTTCAGGGTATGTCCGGCGAGAATGCCCCATTGCCGCGCAGGGCGTCGAGCGCGCGGCGGGCCAGCGTGCGGCTGTGTTCCTTTTCCGCTTCGGAGTAGGTGCGGAAGGCGGGCGTTTTCGGCGGGACGGCAGGCGCGACGGGCACGGCTGGAGCAGGGCGGGGGGCGGCATGGGCGGCCCGGACGCGCACGGCGTTGGACAGCCATGTCCGCAGGAAGCTGGCCCAGTTGCGGACAGGTTGCATTTTCTTTGTCTGCCACTCGCGGATGCGGAGGATTTCGGCGTCCACGTCCACGTCGGGGAAGTCGCGTTGCAGGGCGGCCAGCAGGTGCAGGGGAAAGGGCGTTTCTTCAACAGGCGCAGCGAAAGAAGTTCTCTCACGCTCCGGCGTCCTGATCAGAGTTTCTTTTTCCACTTCCCTTTCCGATTCCCCGGATGGTAGCGATACCCTATCGGAAGGGTACGGCGCGGCCCCGAACAGGCGGGGATAGCGTTCCAGAATGGCTCTGCGGATGGCGGCGGATTCCACGGTGGGGAGCAGGGCGCGGAGCGAAGTGAGGATTTTGGGCGAGGTGCTGCACTGGTGGCGGATGAAGCCGCAGACCCAGATGTCGCCGTCTTCCATGACGATGCGTCCGTCAAACTCCAAGTCCTCCAGAAACTCCCGCACGTCGTCCTCCTCCAGCCCGGTTTCAAAGGCGATCTTGCGGACGGTCACGGACAGCACGCCGAGGTTGTTGGTGTGCGGGCTGGTGAACAGGTAGAGGTACAGGAGCTTTTGTTCCGGCGGCATGTCTTCAATGGCGGGATTGTTCCAGAACGCCATGCGGATGGTGCGGTAGGTCGCCATTACGCCACCTCCAAAATCAGCGTGTTGCCGGACAGCAGCCACCACACGCGGCGGCACTGGAACGGCAGGGGCAACTCTTGGAGCGCTTGCGCGGCGGCTTCTTCGCCGGAACGGATGAGCTTGTAGACGAGAAGGGATAACGGCACGCGCCCGGCGCAGCGGCCCGGACGGGAAAGGAAGAACGTTGCGGACATGGGGAACCTCGTTGATTTTCTTATTCGGCCTTCCGCAGAACGCAAAAAAGGCCGGGAGCTAAGAACCGTCAACGAACGGCGGGCATATTCCCCCGAAGGGTATTGTATTAGCCCACTCCCGGCCTGAATGACCGTGGATGCACCTCTGCTTGTGTATGCGCGGAGGGCATAAAAAACGCCACACTCTCGGGTTGGCTCTTCCGTCGTTGAAGGTGTTCTTAGGCACCGGAAATAGAAAAGCACAACGGGGTTGAAGTTGTCAAGAGGCCGTGGACTCTACAAGTTGGGTTTTGAGCGTCGCGCACGAAAAAAGCAAGGCGCCGCTCCCCCTGCTATGTGAGCAGCCGGGGCCTCACGGACACCCGGACGTTATTCCGCCAATATGTAGCCGCATCTACAAGATAAACCTGTAGCGTATCGGTGGCAGAAACAAGAAACGCCACGATTTTCTCCAGGTTGGGACAGGGAAGGCTTCGGCAAGCCTTACAAGATTAGAGGGTGTTTAGAAGTCCACAATATGAGGCTGAAGCCAAGAGGGGTTGAAGAAAAAACAGTTTCTTTCAAATATTCATTGTGATAGCAGCGTTTTTTCTGAAATAACACTCTCATTGACTTATAAAATAGCAATTAATTATTTGGGCATGCCATAATAATTTTATTTGCTATTGGTTCAAATATATTGATACTTTGTCTTGCTCTTGATATGTGTGCACCCGTCAAACCATCACGGCTTCCACAATCAAATACTGGTTTACGCACTTTTTGAGAATATGGTATTAAACTGTTGAGGTTTGGTATTTGTCCTAATTTCCACTTACTGTCTTCCCAGTTATAAATCTGATTTGTTGATTCTAACTTTTCTACAATAAATTTCATTATCGTAGAATCTATCTTTGAATTGAATTCTCCCCATCCTTTTGTCATCCCATCTTTAGATCTAGATCTTATATTGTATTTTTGTGTTATATATCCAATAAAAACTGGATGTGCAGAAGGTATTTCTATTGTTTTATCTTTCCATATACTTGAGCATTGACTCCATTCGTTTCCCCATAGCAATAATTTGTTACCAAGATTTTCAGATCCTCTTATCGAAAACAAATCTGGAGCCATTGGAACAATAAAAAAATCACTTGATGCAAGTGCGCATCTATTTATTGAACCTAAATTAGGTCCTAAATCAAGCATTGTAATATCAATATTAAATTCTGAAATAGCCCATTTTATATATCTATATATAGCTGTTTGAACTCTTATTGAACGTTCGTCACCACCTCTCGCTCTTGTCCATGTATCTCCTAATTGATCTTCAAAATTACTGAATGCAATATCTCCTGGAACCAAAAAAATATTTTTATAATATTTACTAAATTGTATAGGTTTACATTTTTTAAAATCTCCCATACCAGTTGCAACTGGCAATACTATATTCCAAATACTACTACCATCTATATTCCATTCTGATTCTAGCTTGCTAAAGCTTAAACAGTAGGCTGATAGGTTACATTGGCTATCTAAATCTACCAATAATATACGTTTACCTTTTTTGGCTAATACATGTGCAATGTGATACATATAAGTGGTTTTTCCCACGCCGCCTTTATTGTTAAATACAGATATGATTGGCATAACTACTCGTTTTTATTTTTGTAGTAACATTTCTCTTAATTCCCATCCAAACAAACCCATCCGTCGTTGTCTCGGCGCCCCTTTCTTACTTCCAAAGCCTTTTGCTTCCTAGCCTGTACACGGCAAACACGCCTTGTCGGGGTTGTGCGGAGCACAGGCGTAGTTCACGAAGGAGCTTCCGTCAGCCTCTCCTTTTTTATAGTATTCTAGATAAGCGTATCCCCATTTCATAGTTCAGGTCAATGCCCCTTCCGAACTTGCGGGAATGTCAAAAGAAACGCCCGCCAGCGGGAAGGCTGACGGGCAGGGCAGGCAAAAGGGCTTGCTGGGAACGGCGCGGACGACTGGGGTGTCGCCGTGCACTAGTCTCAGAAAGGAGGGTGCGCTCATGGAGCAGTTCCTACTCGACGTCCTCGCCAATGTCTTGGCTGGCGTCATCGTGGTTCTCGTTGCCCCTTACTTGAAAAAGTAGGCTGGAAATGAGTTTGCCCCGGTAGGAATTGCGA
>CAUHBW010000328.1 GCA_959604115.1 uncultured Bilophila sp.
GAGCCGCGCCGCTTTCCACGGCGCGTCCGCCGTGCATGACCATCACCCTGTCCGCGATGAGCGAAAGCACGCCGAGATCGTGGGAGATGAAGATCATGGACATGTCGCCGCGCCGCTTGATGCGCAGGAATTCCCGCATGATGGAATACTGGCTGATGCTGTCGATGGCGGTGGTGGGCTCGTCGGCGATGATGAGCGCGGGATCGAGGCCCAGAGCCAGACCGATCATGACGCGCTGAAGCATGCCGCCGCTGAGCTGATGCGGATACTTGCGGAGCACATCCTCCGGGGACCGGATGCGCATGAGATCGAGTATGTCCACCATCTTGCCGCGTATGGCGCGACGCCCCAGCCGGGTGTGCTCCGCCAGCGTCTCGGCCATCTGTTCGCCGATGCGGTACAGCGGGTCGAAACAGGACATGGGGTTTTGCAGCACGACTCCGATCCTGCCTCCGCGAAGGCGGCGCAGCTTTTCCGGGTTTTCGCCCAGCAGCTCCCGTCCCTCGAAAAGGGAACTGCCCGCCACCTCGAAATTGTTGTCCAGCAGTCCCAGCACGGCCTTGCAGCTCATGCTCTTGCCGCTGCCGGACTCGCCCAGAATCCCGAGGCATTCGCCCTTGCCGACGCGGAAGGACACCTTGTCCACCAGCCGCACGCGCGACGCGCCCTGCCGGAAAAAAACCGAAAGGTCACGTACCGTGAGAACGTCGTCCGGCCGCGTTTCGTTCGTCCGCGCCGGGCTCATTGCCGCACCGCCTTGGGGTCAAGGGCGTCGCGCAGGCAATCGCCCAGCATGTTGCACGCGCCCACCAGCACCACCACGGCGATGCCGGGCACGATCATCTGTTCGGGATTGGAAACCATCACGTTCTTGGCCTCGTTAAGCATGGCCCCCCATTCGGGTACGGGAGCCTGCACGCCCAGCCCGAGGAAGGACAGGGTCGAAATGTTGAGGATGGCCCAGCCGGTGTCCAGCGAGGCCAGCACCGCCAGCTCCGCCGCGATGCAGGGCAGCATGTGCCGCGTGAGGATGTAGAAGTTCCCGGAGCCGATGCTTCGGGAGAACAGGACGAAATTCATGTTGGTGTACTTGATGGTGGCCGTGCGGATCATGCGGGCGTACCACGCCCACTTGATGAAGATGCTGGCGATGACCACGTTGCGGATATCCACGCCCAGCAGGGCCACCACGGCCAGAATGATGATCTGGCTGGGGAAGGACAGCATCACGTCCACGACGCGCATGATGACCTCATCCACCATGCCCCGGAAATAGCCCGCCGTGATGCCCATGATCACGCCCAGCCCGATGGTGCCCAGCATGGTCAGCAGGGACAGGAACAGCGTGGGGCGTATGCCGAAAAGCATCCGCGAAAAGACGCAGCGTCCGAGGTGGTCCGTGCCGAGCGGATACTGCCACGACGGCCCGGCGAACTTGTTGAGGATGTCGTTGGCATACGGATCGTTGGGCGACGCCCATGGCGCGAAGATGCCGAGCGCCGCCGTAAGGAGGATGATGCCCATGCACAGCAGCGCCATGGGATTCTTGAAGAGTTGCTGCAACATCAGGCTTTCCTTTCCCGCAGGCGGGGGTCCGCCGCATGCTGGAGAATGTCGAAGGCAAGATTGAAGAAAACGAAGAGCACCCCCACCAGAAGCACGTAGGCCTGAATGACCGGATAGTCGCGGTTGAAGATGGAGGCGATGCACAGCCTGCCGACGCCCGGCCAGGCGAAGACGTTTTCCACGACGATGGTTCCCGCGATGAGCTGCGGAATGCTCATGCCTATGGCCGTCACGCAGGACTGGAGAGAGTTCTTGAGGATATGCCTTACCAGAATGGCCCGCCGCCTGAGGCCGCGCGCCTGCGCGTACAGCACGTAGTCTTCGCGCATGTTCTCCAGCATGTTGTTGCGGATGAGCCGGATGTAGGTGGAAATATAGCTCAGCGCCACGGTGAACGCGGGCAGGATGAGACTGGAAAAGCCGCCGTATCCGCTGGTGGGGAGCAGGTCGAGCCTGATGCTGACGAGCCACATGAGCAGCAGGCCCACCCAGTAGACGGGCATGGCCGTCGTGGCGAAGACCACGCCGCGCATGATGCGGTCGAACCACGTATCCTTGTAGACCGCGCTCAAAAACCCGATGGGAAGGCTCAGGACGATGACGTAGACCAGCGAAAGGCCCGCCAGTTCGAGCGTGGCGGGCAGGCAGCGCCCGATTTCGCCCAGCACGGTGCGCGCGGGATTGGTGTAGCTCACGCCCATGTCGAAATGCAGGCAGTCCCAGAGCCAGTACAGATAGCGCACGAGAAAGGGCTTATCGAGCCCCAGCTCGGCCCGCACCTGCTGGATAAGCTCCTCGGTGATGATGGGCGTCTGGCGCACGCGCAAGGCCACTTCCGCCGGGTCCGAGGGGATGAGGTTGATGAAGACGAAACACAGGAAGGAGATGCCCAGAAGCAGGGGAATCGTCGCCAGCAGGCGCATGATGACGTAGTTTTTCATTCCATGATCCAGCCTTGCGGAGAGAAGCGGCCCGCCTGAACGCGCAGGCGGGCCAGTCGAAGAAAGGCTTTCAGGCGTCCGCTATTCGCCTTCAAAGTACATGCCGGAGAAGGGAACCTCGTACTGCGTCTGGGTAAAGCCCACTCCCTTGAGGCGCGAGGAGAAAAGCGCCTTGTTGGTTTCGTAGGTCAGGGGAACGTAGATCGCGTCGTTATGCAGGCGGGTCAATGCGAAGGTGAACAGTTCCTGCCGTCTGGCCTCGTCCGTGGAGGAAAGGACGGCGGTGATGGCCTCGTCGATCTGCGGCTTGTCCGGCAGGCTCAGCTGCGCCGCATAGTCGCCGTACACGCGCTGGCGCATGGCCGCCATGGAGGATTGCGGATCATACGGCATTCCCCAGCAGATATTGAAGATCATGTCGAACAGGCCGTTTTTCATGTTGTCGCGGTAGGACTGTTCCTCTTCCCCGCGCAGCCTGACGGACACGCCCAGCTTGCCGTATTCGTGCTGGAGGTATTCGGAAATGGTTTTTTCCGTGACGCTGTTGCTGTTGTACAGCAGGCCGATTTCAAAGCGCTTGCCGTCCTTCACGAGCACGCCGTCCTCGCCGGGCTTCCATCCGGCCTCATCCAGCAGTTGGGCGGCTTTTTTCATATCGTACTCATAGGGCTTGAGCTCGATGTCGCAATACGGCACGGAGCGCGCATACAGGGTATCCGCCGGGGGTTCCGTATCGTGAAACACGCCCTTGGAAATGGCCTTGCGGTTGGTCGCGTGCTGGAGAGCCTGACGCACCTTGATGTCGGACAGAATGGGATTCTGGCCGTTCAAAACGATGTGCCGGGTAGACGTCGGAGCGGAAAGCGCGACGGAGAACTTCTTGTCGTTCTGGTACTTGTTGAGGGCGTCGGCGTCGATCATGTTTTTGCCCCAAATGAGATCGATCTCGCCCTTTTCCAGCGCGAGAATGCGCGTCTGATTGTCGGGGATGACCTTCACCACGATGCGCTTGATTTTGGGCTTCTCGCCCCAGTAGTTTTCATTGGCCTCAAAAACGGCATATTCGTCGGTGACGACCTTTGCCAGCTTGTAGGGTCCGGTACCGACAAAGGCGTTGACGCCGTCCTTGGTGGAGCCGTTCTTCATGGCCTTGGGCGAGATCATGGCGAAGGGCCGCGTCACTCCCAGCTCCGTCAGCATGGGGTAGTAGGGGCTCTTCATGAAAATGCGGAACGTCTCCGCGTCGGGGGCGTCCACCTTTTCCAGCAGGCGCATCATTTCCAGCCACGTATGCCGCTTCCGGTTCTCGATGATGGCGTCGAAGTTGGCCTTGACGGCGTAGGCGTCGCAGGGAGTCCCGTCGGTGAACGTGACGCCCCTGCGGATTTTGAAGGTATACACCCTGCCGTCGGGGGAAATGTCCCAGCTCTCCGCGAGGCAGGGCTTGTAGCCCGTGGGGGTAATGTCGACCAGCGATTCAAAGAGCATTTCCTGCGCGTACATTTCCCCCGCATACAGATGGGGATTGAGATCGCGAACGTCACGATAGTTCACAAAGTTCAGCGTATTGGTACGCGGTTCGTCCGCCAGCGCTTTCGCCTGCCCCACCCCGAGCCAGACGGAACTTGTGACAATTCCGAGGAAAAACAATTTTTTCAGCATATTGCCTTGAACCATCTCCATGCTCCCTTTTTAGAAAAAGAAATTCATTCTCATCAACGAAAGGGAGAATCGCATATCATGCGCCAACAGTAAAATACTATTTTAGGATATCTGGCGATGCCGAAAACGAATCGCAAACGCCGTTTCATGGCCGAACGGCTGGAAAGGAACACGCG
>CAUHBW010000329.1 GCA_959604115.1 uncultured Bilophila sp.
GGTTGTGGGGGGGGTGGGGGGGGTGGGGGTGGGGGGCTGGGGGTCTTCCACATTACACACCACGGTCCCCCCCCCCCCCCCCCAATCTTCTCAAATCCACCCCGGCTAACAGGAACAGCGCAGCATCTTCGCGCCGTCGCGGAAGAGTATCTGCATCTTGTCCGGGGGAAAAACTTCCTGCACGACGCCGCTGCCGAATTTGGGATGATCGACGACGTCGCCGACGGCGAAGGCTTCGTTCATGGCGTAGGGACGGGCGGAGGCGGCGGTCTGGTTCATTGTGCGCTGCCAGTTCTGCTCCATGTCCTCGGCGGCTTTCTGCGCCTTTGCCGCCGCGCGGGACAGGGCGGCAGGGGAAGCCGCGGCGCTCGACGGCGTCGAAGTGGGCTTGAAGGCGTTCACGGCCTCCTTGCGGGCCTCTCCGGCCTTCACGCGACAGACGGACGCCTTGCCCTTCGCTTCCTTGGGGGTCGCAGGCGGGTAGTACTTGTGCACGCTTCCGCAGGCGCGACATTCCACCTTGACGATTTCTCCGCCGACCAAGGCGACAATGACATGCCCGGTAATGTCATTACAACGAGTGCAACGGGCTTCAATACGATCTCCGGGACCTGGCAAACCAGCCATAGAAACTCCTTCAAAACACGCTATCGCAAAAAAGGAAAAGGAAAAACGCCCTCAAACCAATTTATCCGGGCACAGACGCCGCTGAAACGGCGTCCTTCGTTTCTTCGTCCAGACCGGGAAGAATACACACATGACAACGCAGTGACAACCCCCGCTCCCGCCCAAAAAGCAACGAAACGCCGCCCCGCAATGCCTTCGGCAAACACCCGCGACGCGAAAGGCGGCCAATCGGCTCTGGTGGAACGAGAGCGGATTGGGTATGCTGGACAAAACCCACACTCGGAACAGGAGCAATCGTATGGACGCTTTTGATGTTCTCCACACGCGGCGCAGTATTCGTCAGTATAACGCCGAACCCGTGGACGAGGCAACCGTCAGGGAACTGCTTGACGCCGCCATGTCCGCGCCCACGGCGGGCGGCATCCAGCCGTGGCGTTTCGTGGTCGTCACCGACCGCGAACTGCTGGACAAGATCCCGGACATCCATCCCTACGCGGGCATGATCAAACAGGCTCCGCTCGCCGTTCTGGTCTGCGGCGATACGTCTTCCGCACATTACGGCCCCTATTGGGTGCAGGACTGCTCCGCCGCCATGCAGAATCTGCTGCTTGCGGCCCGCGCCAAGGGACTGGCCTCCCTCTGGTGCGGCATCCACACGTCTCCCGATCGCGAAAAGGCGTTTTGCGAACTGTTCAGGCTCCCCGAAAACGTCTCCCCCCTCGGCCTCGCCATCATCGGACATTCCGACGCGCCGTTTGCCCGCAAGGAACGCTACGACGAAGCGAAGGTGCATTACAATATCTGGTAGCAAGCCTCCCTCGCGAAACATTGCGACGCGGAGTTCGGAGGCCCTTTTGCGGGCCTCCTTTTTTTGCGGGAGTCTTTCCGGCGGCATTCGGCCCCAAGGCATGCGCGGCATTCGTTGCATGCAGCCGAAAGGCCACAATGCAGTTTCCACATAAAAGCATCTGTGGGAAAAGAAAGAATACGACGAGAAATCGCCTTAATGGCGATGTGTGGGACGAAAAAAGACATTTCCGTTGATTGTCGACAAACAGGATGACCGGTTGTTCGCTTTTTCCGTTTCGCCGCCGACCCCATGCTCTTTCGCGGACTCCGACCGAGCCGTAAAACCGCTGGCCCGACCACGTGGCCGTCATAAATGGCGGGACTCCCCCGCTTCCGCACGTTCGCCGACATTTCGTGCCGTATTTTCCGGTTTCACGGCACGATCCGGTTCGCTGGACGTTACGTTTTGTCCCGCTTGGCGCAAACTTCACGGCCACTGATTGATCGCACAGTCTTTTTTTCGCTATCTGCGGGATATCTTCATTCTATTTCCCCCATGAACGCCAATAAGCTGCTATTACATTCAAAATTATGTTGACAAAGAGCTGATTCCTGTTATTAATCACGTTAAAGGCGTCTGGCTCGCGGAGCCGTAACTTCCGCGACCGCTCTCCGGCAGAGGAATCGGTGAACTTTTTCACCAAAACAGATTCGGCTTCCCGCGCATGCCCGAAGCCAGGAGGAGACTGTTATGGCAAATCAAGACAGCAACGTGGTCATCGACCGAGCCCAATCGCACTGGTCCGACCTCTGGAAGAAGGAAGACTATTGGGCCATCTGGCTTGGCTTCATCCTTCTTTTCGCGGCAGTGTGCATTTTTATCAATGGCGCTCCCGCCAGCTACAAGGAAACCATCGACAAGTCCAACGCGATCATGAAGGTGGAATCCGAAAAGGCTCCGTTCAAGACCATTGCGTATATTCAGGCTCAGGAGGCCAAGAAGGCCGTCGTGGGCAAGAATCTTCCCATCGCGAAGCAGATTCAGACGTTCATCGCCACCCCCGGCAAGTGGACGAACAACCCCATTTCGTCCCTGTTCATCAGCCAGGAATCCGTTGACGCCAAGAACGCCGCCAACAAGGAAAAGGCCGAAGCCGCCAAGGCGAAGGCCGAAACCGCTTTCGCCGCCGCGCAGGCCGCCGAAAAGCTCGCCGCCGACGCGGGCTACAAGGACGCCCAGCTGAACACCGCGGCCGAAACCGCCATCAAGGATTGGACCAAGGCCAAGTCCGACGCCTCCAAGGCTTCCGCCAAGGCGAAGCCCATGAACCTCTTCACCACCCTGCCCCTGCTGATGGTCGCCTTCGCCGTGTTCTTCGGCATCGGCATCTTCGTCATGGGCCAGAACGTGCCCAAGTTCCTCATCGGCTTCGTGGGCCTGTTCATCGTCGTGGTGATCGCCATGGTCCTCGGCAAGCAGTCCACCATGGCCTACTATGGCGTCGGCGTGGAGCCGTGGGGCATCATCTTCGGCATGATCATCGCCAATACCGTCGGCACGCCCCAATGGATGAAGCCCGCCCTTCAGGTGGAATACTTCATCAAGACGGGTCTCGTGCTCCTCGGCGCGGAAATCCTGTTCGACAAGATCGTCGCCATCGGCACCCCCGGCATCTTCGTGGCCTGGGTCGTGACCCCCATCGTGCTCATCACGACCTTCATCTTCGGCCAGAAGGTTCTCAAGATGCCTTCCGCCACCCTGAACATCACCATTTCTTCCGACATGTCCGTGTGCGGTACGTCCGCCGCCATCGCCGCCGCAGCCGCCTGCCGCGCCAAGAAGGAAGAACTGACGCTGGCCCTCGGCCTGTCCATGACCTTCACCGCGATCATGATGGTCGCCATGCCCGCCATGATCAAGGCCCTCGGCCTTCCCGAAGTGCTCGGCGGCGCATGGATCGGCGGTACCGTCGACTCCACCGGCGCCGTGGCCGCCGCGGGCGCGCTGCTCGGACCCAAGGCCATGTACGTCGCCGCGACCATCAAGATGATCCAGAACGTGCTTATCGGCGTGACCGCCTTCGGCATCGCCGTGTATTGGTGCACCAGCGTCGACAAGACCGTGGGCCGCGAAACCAGCCTGATGGAAATCTGGCACCGTTTCCCCAAGTTCGTTCTCGGCTTCCTCGCCGCCTCCATCATCTTCTCCATGTACAGCGCCAACCTCGGTCCCGACCTCGGCACAGCCCTCATCAACCAGGGCGTCATCAAGGGCTTCGAAAGCGGCATCCGTACGTGGTTCTTCGTGCTCGCCTTCACCGCCATCGGCCTGAGCACCAACTTCCGTGAACTCGCCCCCTACTTCAAGGGCGGCAAGCCCCTCATCCTGTACGTCTGCGGTCAGTCCTTCAACCTGGCTCTGACCCTCGCCATGGCGTATGTGATGTTCTACCTCGTCTTCCCCGAAATCACGGCGAAGATCTAACGGCCTTATCGGCGCATCCGGTTGCCGGGTGCGCCGCAATCCCCCCCGGAGGTGGGATCGCCCGGCGATTCCACCTCTTCTTTCAAGCGGCGCCACGCCCGGAACGCTCCGTCCCGGCACACGCCCACCCATCAGGAATACGCCATGCCCAAACGCCCCCTTCCCGGCTATGTGAAGCTGCTGCTCTGCATGTTCACGATCTGGCTGCTGCTCTGGGTCATCACGCCGCTCTGGGTGCCCCACAGCAAGCTCCATCAGGACTTTGCCGCCGCTCAGGAACGCTATGACGTGCCCATCGGCGCGCTCTATTACAACGACATCCCCTTCATCAACGAGGCCGCCATGGAACTCCGCGACACGTGGCGCTTCCTGCCCCGGGGCCCGTTGCCGGAGAAGCAATAGAAAACGAATCGGGGGAGGGGAGAGGGGACC
>CAUHBW010000330.1 GCA_959604115.1 uncultured Bilophila sp.
AGAAAGGTTTCCTCTCCCCTCCCCCGATTCCTCTTTTTCCTACGCAATCCCCAACACGCGGGCGGCGTTGTTGTAGAGGACGTTTTCGAGCACGTCGGGCTTGAAGCCGAGCGTCTCGTAGAGCTTGGCGCGTTCCCAGCTGTCGTAGAAGGGGTGCGCGCTGGCGAAGATGAGCTTGTCGGGGATCAGCTCGTTGCCCGCCTTCACGTAGCCGTCGGCAAAAGGCCACGTCTCATACTCGGACCATTCCATATACACGTTGGCGTTGCGGTGGCAGACCATGCAGGCTTCCTGCACGTAGGGGTAGCCGCCGTGGCTCATCACGATGGTGAGGTCCGGGAAGTCGCGGGCCACTTCGTCCACGCGGGCCGGAGAGGCGTCGCCCATGATCGCGCCGGGAACGCGGGTGCCGGGGCCGGTGCTGATGACCACCGGAACCTTCAGTTCGCAGCACTTGGCGTAGATGGGATAGAATTTGCGGTGATCCGCCGGGAGCTTGGCGAGATAGGGATCGACGGACGCTCCCTTCATGCCGAACTCGTTGACCATGCGGGACAGTTCGTCGATGGCCTGCATGCCCTTGTGGGGATCGAGGCCCGCCATGCCGTAGAACTTGTGCGGGTACGCCTTCATCATTTCGACCACGCCCATGTTGGTGCAGGGACAGCCGTAGGTCGTCTCCACGTCGCGGCCGGTGATTACGCCGGTGATCTCGTGTTCGTCCATCAGCTCGACGATCTTGTCGAGCGACGCGGACCACGCCCGAGCGGGATAGTTGAAAAACGCGCACATGTCCCCGAAAAAGGGACTGTGGATGAGCCCGTCCACGGCGTCGGGCGTGTTGGGGCGGAAACGGAAATCGATGGCTTTCATGGGAAGCGCTCCTTGTATGCGGACGCCGTGCGGCGTCTTGGCGTTTGAGGAAATACGGGCGAACCCCGTGTACTTGTCCCGATGCGTGCAAAAAAGCAAGATTGGTACCAGCCCCCGAAAGGAAAAAGCGGCGGTGCGGCGGAAGAGCGGAGCCGATTTCAGGAGATTTTAACTGTGAAACGAAGATATTGCGTTTGAAAATCGAAAAGGGCGCCGGGCGGATTCGGAGCGGCGGAGGGAGGGCGCGCACGGAAGCATGTGCGTTTTTTCGCATTGCAAAAATGCACGGATTTTCTCGAAAGGCAGTAAATCAAGCCTGTTGTCGGAAAGCGCATTGCAAAAATGCATACCTGCTCGGAAGGGACGTTTCAGGGGGACGAAAGGGGGCTGTCCCTGCGTTTGGCTGTTATTTCAAATGAATATATGGAATGGCACGCATGATGCTTTAATAGGGGCAAACACTTGATGCAAACAAACGAATCGTCAAGATACACCCATTTTTTTCAGGAGGCTCTCCATGTCCCAGTGCGCTTGCTGTCTTTCCCCTCAGGAAGAACGTCTTCAGGGCAAGAAAAAGGTCAACCGTGAAGGCCGTGAACGCGTCTACAAGATTCTGGACCGTATCCAGTTCACCGTCCCGCACGTGGACATCGAACGCGCCCGGTACTTCACCGAATCCATGCGCCGGACCGAAGGCGAACTGCTGACCCTCCGCTGGGCCAAGGCATTGAAGAACGTCGCCGAAAAGATCACCGTCTACATTACGCCCGACCAGCTCCTCGCGGGCCGGGTGGGCCAGCTCGGCCGCTACGGCATCCTGTATCCCGAAATCGACGGCGACTTCTACATCGAAGTCATGAAGGATCTCCCCAACCGCGAAAAGAGTCCCTTCCAGATCGATCCCACCGACATGCAGATTCTTATGGAAGAGATCGCCCCCTACTGGGAAGGCAAGACCTACCATGAGCATCTCAACAAGGTTCTCCCCGCCGAAATCCGCGGCGTGACCTATGACGACGAACGCGGCCTGAAGTCCAAGTTCGTGGTGAGCGAAACCTCTTCCTATCGTTCCGCCCTCCAGTGGGTGCCGGACTATGAAAAGGTGCTGAAGCGCGGCTTCATCGACATCCAGAACGAAGCCAAGGCCAAGCTGGCGGCTCTCGACCTGACCAACTCCGTGGACATCTGGGAAAAGAAGCCGTTCCTCGAAGCCATGATCATCGTGTGCGACGCCATCATGATCTGGGCCGGGCGTCACGCGCAGCTCGCCCGCGACACCGCCGCCAAGACCGACGATCCGGTCCGCAGACAGGAACTGCTCCGCATGGCGGACATTTGCGAACACGTGCCCGCCCATCCGGCCCGCAACTTCCGCGAAGCCGTGCAGTGCCAGTGGTTCGTCCAGATGTTCTCGCGCATCGAACAGAAGGCCAGCGCCATCATTTCCAACGGCCGCATGGACCAGTATCTCTATCCCTACTTCAAGAAGGATATCGAGGACGGCACGCTGACCCACGCCGAAGCCAAGGAACTGCTCGAATGCATGTGGGTGGACATGGCCCAGTTCATCGACCTGTACATCAACCCCACCGGCAACGAATTCCAGGAAGGCTACGCCCACTGGGAAGCCGTGACCATCGGCGGCCAGACCCCGGACGGCGAGGACGCCACCAACGAGCTGTCCTATCTGTTCCTCGAATCCAAGCGCGAATTCCCGATGACCTATCCCGATCTCGCGACCCGCATCCATTCGCGCACGCCCGATCGGTTCCTGTATGAAATCGCCCTGACCGTGAAGGACGGCTCCGGGTTCCCGAAGCTCATCAACGACGAAGAAGTGGTCCCGCTGAACGCCATCAAGGGCTGCCCGATCAACGAGGCGCTGGACTACGCCATTTCGGGCTGCACCGAAACCCGCATGCCCAACCGCGACACCTACACGTCCGGCTGCGTGTACATCAACTTTGCGTCCGCGCTTGAAATGCTCATGAACAACGGTCGCCTGCACCACTACGGCGACGAGCTCATCGGCCTTGAAACCGGCGATCCGCTTCAGTTCAAGACGTGGGACGAGTTCTACGACGCGTACAAGGCGCAGCACATCAATCTGCTGCACAAGGCTTTCCAGCAGCAGCACATCGTCGATCGTCTGCGCCCGCAGCACTTCGCGGCTCCGTTGTCCTCCGTGCTGCACGACCTCTGCATGAAGAACCTTCAGGATCTGCACTCCGAGAAGATCGAGGGCGGCGTCGATTACTCGTACTTCGAATTCCTCGGCTACGCGACCGTGGTGGACTCCCTCGCCGCCGTCAAGAAGCTGGTGTTCGAAGACAAGCGGCTGACCATGAAGGAGCTTGTCGATGCCCTGAACGCGAACTTCGTGGGCTACGAGCCGATTCAGGAAATGCTCAAGAACGCGCCCTGCTACGGCAACAACGATCCCTACGCCGACAGCATCGCCAAGGACGTCGATCGCTTCACGCAGGTTGAAGCCGAAAAGAGCAGCCGGGATCGCGGCATCCATGTTGACGTCCGGTACGTTCCGATCACCTCGCACGTGCCCTTCGGCAAGATCATCGGCGCGACCCCGAACGGTCGCGTGGCCGGGTTCCCGCTGGCCGACGGTTCCTCCGCCTCGCACGGCGCGGATCACAACGGTCCCACGGCGGTGCTGCTGTCGAACTACCATTCCAAGAATTACGGCATGATCAACCGCGCTTCCCGCCTCCTGAACATCAAGCTGTCGCCGAAGTGCGTGGCCGGAGAGGAAGGCGCCAAGAAGATCATGAGCATCATCCGCACCTGGTGCGACCTCAAGCTGTGGCATCTCCAGTTCAATATCGTGAACCGCGAGACTCTGCTTGCAGCCCAGAAGGACCCGAACAACTACCGCAACCTGATCGTCCGCGTGGCCGGGTACAGCGCGTACTTCTGCGACATGTCCCCCGACCTCCAGAACGACATCATCGACCGCACCGAGCACGCGGATCTGTAAAAGATTGGAGGGGGGAAGGAGAAACTTTCTCCAGAAAGTTTCCCCTTCCCCCCTCCAAACCTCCCCCCTTCCTCTTCAAAGACTTTTGACCTTATCGAATCCCTGTTCGGGATTTCGGGGAACTGTCCCCACTTTCCCGGAACGTTCTTTCTAAAAAGACAAAAAACAATGTCTTGAAAAAGAAGGAGGCGTTTGAGAAATCAGACAATACAGAAAGCCCGGAACACCATTCCGGGCTTTTTTTGCGTCCGACCGGGAGACGAACGCCTCCGAAACGGACTTACGCGGCCCCACCGCCCGCCAGCGACCCATATGAAAGTCTTGGGAGGGGAAAGGGAGGGGTTTGGGGAGGGGAAGGGGAACCTTTCTCCAGAAAGGTTCCCCTTCCCCTCCCCAAGTTCCGCCTCCGCCCGCGACCGCGTGAAGTCGCCCATGTTCCG
>CAUHBW010000331.1 GCA_959604115.1 uncultured Bilophila sp.
TACCTGCCGTCATGGCTGGAAGCCCGCACGCCGTTCCTCGGACTGGCCGTCACGTTCATCATGGCTCTGCTCATGGTGAGCCGCGTGCGCTATTTCTCGTTCAAGGAATACGGCTTTCTGAAGACGCATGCCTTCAGCTCCATGATCTCCGCCTTGCTTGTATTCGTGCTCATCCTGTCTCAGCCCGTGGTCTTCGGGTTCACGTTGGGCGCGATCTACATTCTGTCCGGCCCCATCTACACCTATGTCATTCTGCCCCGCCGCAACCGGCAGCTCCTAGGGAGCCTTACGCAGAATTAACGGTCGATGGCGCTTTGATCCAGGGGAGGGAAGGGAACCTGATTAGAGCGGTTCTCTATCCCTCCCTTCTGCATATGAGATCTTTTTTACGAGAAATAGCAATAAAACCGCATAGTTGTGTATTTTCCGCTCTGGCGGCTCAACGCTGTGGCCTGCTGTTTCCGGCTGAAAGACTCCAAGGAGAAACCCATGTCCAATCGCGTCATCATTTTCGACACGACTCTCCGTGACGGCGAACAGTCCCCCGGAGCCACCATGAACCTCCAGGAAAAGCTCCGCATGGCGCGTCAGCTGGAAAGCCTCGGCGTGGACGTCATCGAAGCCGGGTTCCCGGCCTCCAGCGTGGGCGACTTCGAAGCCGTGCACGCCATTGCCAATGCCGTCACCGACGTGCAGGTCGCCGCGCTTGCCCGCTGCAACAAGAACGACATCGACCGCGCGTGGCAGGCCCTGAACGGCGCGCGCAACCCGCGTATCCACGTCTTCCTCGCCACGTCGCCCATCCACATGGAGTACAAGCTCCGCAAGACCCCGGATCAGGTCGTGGAAATGGCCGTCGCCGCCGTGCGCCACGCCGCGAAGTACACCAACAACGTGGAATTTTCCGCCGAAGACGCCTCCCGTTCCAATCCCGACTTCCTCGTCCGCGTGTTCACCGAAGCGATCAACGCCGGCGCAACCACGATCAACGTGCCCGATACCGTGGGCTACGCCCAGCCGGAAGAATACGGCAAGCTGATCAAATACGTCATCGAAAACACTCCGAATTCCCATAAGGCCATTTTCAGCGTGCACTGCCACGACGACCTCGGCCTCGCCGTCGCCAACAGCCTGAGCGCCATCCAGAACGGCGCGCGTCAGGCAGAAGTCACCCTGTGCGGCATCGGCGAACGCGCGGGCAACGCCTCGCTCGAAGAAATCGTCATGGCCATGAAGGTGCGCTCCGACGTCTACGGCGTGGACTGCAACGTGGACAATGAACAGCTGTACCCGGCCTGCCGTCTGCTCTCGCTCATCATCGGCCGTCCCATCGCCGCGAACAAGGCCATCGTGGGCGGCAACGCCTTCGCGCACGAATCCGGCATCCATCAGGACGGCATGCTGAAGAACCGCGAAACCTACGAAATCATGACGCCCCAGTCCATCGGCCGCAAGTCCACGGACCTCGTCATCGGCAAGCATTCGGGCCGCAACGCCGTCCGCACCCGTCTTGAGGAACTCGGCTACCGGCTGGACGACGATCAGGTCAACGTGGTGTTCGCCGCCGTGAAGGATCTTGCGGACAAGAAGGCCAACGTGCATGACGAAGACCTCGAAGCCCTCGTCTTCTCCGAAGTCTACCGCCTGCCGGATCGCTACCGTCTGCACAACGTGTCCGTGCAGACCGCGATGGGCTCGTCCATGCCCGCCACCGCCGCCGTAGTCATTCAGGCCGGCGACGAGGAAATGCGCCGCGCCGGATTCGGCGCCGGTCCCATCGACGCGACCTTCAACGTCATTTCCCAGCTCGTGAGCCGCGCGCCCGATCTGGAGCAGTTCAGCATCAACGCCATCACCGGCGGCACCGACGCGCAGGGCGAAGTGACCGTGCGCCTGCGTGAGGGCGACTACAACGCCACGGGCCGCGGTTCCGATCCGGACATCATCGTCGCCAGCGCCAAGGCCTACGTCGATGCCCTGAACCGCCTCGATCACAAGGAGCGCGACGCCGTCCGCACGCAGGAAGCCACCGGCGAAGCGCCCATCAACACGTGCAACTAGTTTGAGGGAAGAAGACCGGGGAGAGACGTCTCACGGAAAAAGCCGCGCCGCTGCCGAAACCCGCAGGGAAGGCCCGCCTTACGGGCACGGACTCCGCGAGACGGCCCCGCCTCTTTTCCCGGTTCCTTCCAATCTGGGAGGCGCGCGGCTTTTCCGCACGGGCGTCGGCCCGGAACGGGAACCGCCGGACGCTGGCCTTTCCGTCAAAAAAATGTTCTAAAGATTCCGATTGATAGGGAGGGAACGCGCGGCGCTTCCCCCGCCGGTCGGGAAACCTTTTACCTTCTGGAGCCGTCCCATGCCCCATACTCTTGCCCAGAAAATCCTTCAGGCCCACACGGACGAAGACGTCCGCGAAGCCGGGCAGATCGTCAACTGCCACCTCTCCGGCGTGCTCGCCAACGACATCACCGGTCCGCTCGCCATCAAATCGTTCCGCGCGATGGGCGCGACCAAGGTTTTCGACAAGGACCGCGTGTTTCTGGTGATGGACCATTTTACCCCGCAGAAGGACATCGACTCCGCCAATCAGGTGCTGGTGAGCCGCAAGTTCGCGCAGGAAATGGGCGTCACCCATTACTATGAAGGCGGCGACTGCGGCGTCGAGCACGCCCTGCTGCCCGAACTCGGCCTTGTGAAGCCCGGCGACCTCGTCATCGGCGCGGACAGCCACACCTGCACCTACGGCGGCCTCGGCGCGTTCGCGACCGGCCTCGGTTCCACGGACGTGGCGGCGGGCATGGCCCTCGGCAAGCTGTGGTTCAAGGTGCCGCCGACCATCCGCGTGGAATTCGAGGGCAAAATGCCCAAATGGGTGCGCGGCAAGGACCTGATCCTGCGCCTCATCGGTGAAATCGGCGTGGACGGCGCGCTGTACAAGGCGCTCGAATTCGGCGGCGAAACCCTCGCCGAGCTGGACGTGGAAGCCCGTCTCTGCATTTCCAACATGGCCATCGAAGCGGGCGGCAAGTGCGGCCTGTTCCCGTCCGACGACGTGACCCTCGCCTACTGCAAGGAGCACCACAACCCGGATGCGAAACTCATTGCTCCCGATGCCGGGGCGACGTATGAAAGAATCGTCCGCATCGATGTGAGCGACATGGAGCCGCAGGTCGCCTGTCCGCACCTGCCCGAAAACACCAAGCCCGTGTCCGAAGTGAAGGATGTGACCGTCAATCAGGTGGTCATCGGTTCCTGCACCAACGGCCGCCTGTCCGACATGCGGGACGCCGCCGCCGTGCTCAAGGGCCGCAAGGTCGCCAAGGGCGTGCGCTGCATCGTCCTGCCCGCGACGCCCGCCATCTGGCGTCAGGCGATGAAGGAAGGCCTGTTCGAGATCTTTTCCGACGCCGGCTGCATCGTCGGCCCGCCCACCTGCGGCCCCTGCCTCGGCGGCCACATGGGCATCCTCGGCGACGGCGAACGCTGCATCGCCACGACGAACCGCAACTTCCGCGGCCGTATGGGCAGCCTCGAAGCCGAAGTGTATCTCGCCAGCCCCTGCACGGCGGCGGCTTCCGCCGTCACCGGCGTGATCACCAGCCCCGAAAAGCTGTAAAGCTCCCGGCGGGCCGTCCGGTCCGCCCGGCAATGGTTCCCCTCGCTCCCGCAAGGTTCCGGCCCCACGGGAGCGGAGCAACGATTCGGATTTCCTAGCCTGACGACTACAGGAGAAAACTATGCCTTTCACTGGTGTATCGCATAAAGTCGGCGAACATATCGACACCGACGCCATCATCCCGGCCCGCTTTCTCGTGACCACCGATCCCAAAAAGCTCGGCGAGAACTGCATGGAAGGTCTTGAGCACGGCTGGGTCAAGCGCGTGCAGATCGGGGACATTCTCGTGGCCGAACGGAACTTCGGCTGTGGTTCTTCCCGCGAGCATGCCCCCATCGCCATTCTCGGCGCGGGCATGAAGGCCGTCATCGCGCACAGCTTCGCCCGCATCTTCTACCGCAACGCCTTCAACATGGGCCTGTTGCTGCTGGAGATCGGCGACGACGTGAACAAGATCAAGGACGGCGACAAGCTCGAAGTCAGCCCCGAAGAGGGCGTGATCAAGAACCTGACCACCGGCGAGACCATCAAGGTGCCCCCGCTGTCCCCCGTCATGCAGAACCTCATCGACAAGGGCGGCCTCGTGAACTACGCCCGCGAGCAGCTCGAAGCCGAAGGGAAATAGAGAGTTAAGATTGGGGAGGGGGAGGAAGAACCCTTCTGGAGAAGGGCTTCTTCCTCCCCCT
>CAUHBW010000332.1 GCA_959604115.1 uncultured Bilophila sp.
GCCCTCTGCATACCCTGTTTTTGTTCCTTTGAAAATAACGAGTCCTGACCCTAGGGGCGTCATCAGGCTGCCTCCTCGTAACGGACCAGTTCGCTGAGAGTCCCGTTGCGCCAGCGCAGGACGTATTCTTCGACGATGCGCCAGCTGACCAGCACGAAGCTGAACGGGATGATGCATTCCACCCACGCCTTGACGACGCCGAGGGTAGGCGACATTTCGGGGTAATACAGACCTTCTTCGATGCACTCCACGCCGATCCAGGCCACGTAAAGGGAAAAGCCGATCCAGATGATGTCGCCGATGACGCGGAACGCGAGCCGCCAGCGGGTGGAAAGGCACATGAACTGCGCCGTGATGCGGACGTGCCCGCCGCGCTTCACGGCGAGGGCGGCCCCGACGTACACGGCCCAGAGAAAACTGTAGCGGGAAAGCTCTTCCGTCCAGGCTATCGACGAGCCCACGGTGATCCGCATGAGCACCTGAAGGAACAGGCAGATGACCATGACCGCCACGAACAGCGCGCAGGCGCCTTCTTCGAAGTAGTCGTAGATGTTCTTGAGCAAAGACATAATGCCTCCGGAACCTCGGCGCGCGGGGTCAGGCCCGCGCGCCGGACGTCCTGTTACTGCTGCATGATGGCGAGGGCTTCATCCACAAGGGCCTTGCCGCCGACCTTGTCGTAGAACTGGGGCCACACGGAGCGCGCGGCTTCGGTCCAGGCGGATTCGTCGGTCACGTCGCTGACGACCATGCCGTGATCGAGGCATTCCTTGAGGGCGATTTCGTCCTGCTCGGCGGACCACTTCCATTCGTAGGCGGCGGCTTCCTTGGCGGCCTTTTCCACGAGGGCCCTGGTCTGCGGGTCAAGCTTGCGGAACCACGGGTCGCTCACGAGGATGGGACCGACCCAGAGCATATAGTGGATGTTGGTGATGTACTTCTGCACTTCCCAGAACTTCTGGTCACGGTTGATGGAGTGCGGGTTTTCCTGACCGTCGGCGACGCCCTGCTGGAGGGCGTTGAAGGTTTCGGACCATGCCAGCGGATGGGGTTCCACGCCCCACGAACGGAAGGCGGCGAGCTGGAGTTCCACGGCGGGGACGCGGATCTTCAGGCCCTTGAGGTCGGCCATGGTGGTGATGGGCTTCTTGGAGTTGGTGATGACGCGGTAGCCCCCGGCGAGCCAGGCGAGGGGACGCGTGCGGCTCTGCTTGGCGATGGCGTCGGCGGTCTTCTTCATGAAGGCCTCATTGCTGAACAGCTTCTCGGCGTCGGAAATCTTCGGGAACATGTAGGGAAGGATGAACACCCCGGCCTGCGGCGCGAAGGGAGTCAGGTTCCCGTCGGCGAGCACGGCGAGATGGATTTCGGCGTTGCGGAGCTGCTTGACGTTGGCCTGCTCGTCGCCGAGCGAACCGCCGTAGAAGGTCTGCACGGTGATCGCGCCGTTGGATTCCTTCTCGACAATCTCCTTGAATTTGTCGATGGCGACGACGTGGAGGCTGCCCTGCGGGTTGGCGGTGGCGGCGCGGATGCTCATCTTCTTGTACTCGGCGGCATTGGCCGTACCGAGCGACAACATCAACACGGCGGCGGCAAAAGCGGTCAGAAAACGTCTCATACTGTTTCTCCTCTCTGTATCTCCGGTGCGGAGATTGATTCCGATCGGGGCGAATGCCCCGCTCCCCCTCATGGGAACGGCCTCTGTATACATCCCGCCGCGTCAGGCCCCCCGGCCCGACGCGGCGAAGCGGCGACGCTGGGTCTACAGACCGAGCAATCTTGCGGCGTTGTTGTAGAAAATGTTTTCAAGAACCTGCGGGCTGAACGGCAGTTTCCTGTACAGGGCGATCTGGCCCTTGAAGTCGAGGAACGGGTGGGCGCTGGCGAAAATGATCTTGTCGCCGATCATGGTGTTCGCGGCCTGAATGTAGCCTTCGGAGAAAGGCGACTGCTCGTATTCGGAAAGTTCAAGGTAGACGTGGCGGTTGCGCTGCACGACCATGATGATCTCGTTGACCCACGGGTAGCAGCCGTGGCTGACCACGATCTTGAGCTTCGGGAAATCCCGGGCCACCGCGTCGATGTACCGGGGATGGCAGTGTTCGGGATCGGCCCCGTCCACCAGCGTCGCCATGCCCGTGCTGATCACGACCGGGATGTCCAGTTCGCAGCACTTGGCGTAGATGGGGTAATACTTGGCGTGATTGGCGGGAATCTTGGCGAGGAAGGGATCGATGGCCGCGCCCCGGAAGCCGTGCTCCCCGACCATGCGCTTCAGCTCGTCGACGGCGTCCATGCCCTTGTGCGGATCGAGCCCGGCCATGCCGATGAAGCGGTCGGGATACCGTTCGAGAAAGGGGATGACGCCCCCGTTGCCCGAGCCGATGCCGTAGGTGGTTTCCGCGTCGCGGCTGGTGATCACGCCCTTGACCACGTTCTGCGCCTCCATGTCGCGCACGATGTCTTCGATGGGCTGGGCGTGGGCGCGCTCATGGAACTTGAACAGCGCGTGCATTTCGCCGAAGACGGGATGATCGATCATGCCCTGCACGGTGGAAGGGATGTTCGGACGGAAGCGAAAGTCGATGATCTTCACGGTATGGTCCCCTGTTGTCATTTCGTTTTGGCGCATCGCCTCGGGCGATCGTTACTCTCCAATAAAGCAAGAGGGGTGCCATTTGTGAAACAAAAAACAATTAATGATATTCCTTACTGGCGAAAACGTCCCTTTTCAACGTAACACGCCTTACTTTCAGCTTTTCATTTTTCAACGGCTTTTCATCAGTCCCGTTCTCCATGCCGGTTTTCCACCCCCTTCCGGCCCCCGCTCCCTCGCGCCGCTCGTCCGTACGGGCACTCCGGCCTCTCCTCCCCCCGAACGTCGCTTTTCACGTCCGGACAACATCCGAAAATAACACCTTAAATAACACCTTTTTTCAAATATCCCCCTGTCCCTCCTTGAACGCCGCCGGCTCCAGTTTCCAACGTTGCAAAAAAACATACCTTCCCTTGACCACGTTAACCGCTCAATATCACGTGTAATACAAAAAGAGGAAACCGTTTTCTATGCATTTTTGCACAGTTCGGCCTCCGGGCAATGCAAAAAAACACAACTTCCGGCTTCACGGCCCTTCCCGGCTCCGCCAAAAGCGCAAAAAAAGCCTCCGGCCCCTGCATGACACAGGGCCGGAGGCACCGGAAAAACGCCTCTCGGGGGCGGATGAGGAGGAGAGAATGCCTAGGATTCGTAGGCCTTCAACATGGCGTTCAACCGTTTCATAAACGCGTCGTCGGCCTTTACGCCCTCCAGTTCGTAGCGGCGTCCGAGGTAGCCGTATTTGGGCTGCCCGAGGCGGTGGTAGGTCAGGGCCTCATAGCGGACGTTCGGCTTTTTGGGAATCATTTCACGAATGCGGAGAATATCCTCTTCCGTATCGTTGAAGCCGGGGATCACCGGCGTGCGGATGAGGACGGGGAGGTTCGGAAAATGCTCGAACACGTGGTTGATGTTCTTGAGGATAAGCTCGTTGCCCACGCCGGTGAACTTCTTGTGGCGTTCGGAATCGAGACACTTGACGTCGAAGATCAGGGCGTCGAGGGAACGGCAGGCTTCGTCGATCACCTCCGTGGGATAGTGCCCGCAGGTTTCGATGGTGGTGTGGATGTGACGGCGGCGGGCTTCGCGAAGCAGGGCCAGCGCAAAATCGGGCTGGACCAGCGCTTCGCCGCCGGACAGGGTCAGGCCGCCGCCGGACCGGGAATAGAACACGCCGTCCTCTTCCACGCGCTTGAGGACGTCGTCCACACTCATGGTTTCGCCGTAGACCGTCTGGGCTCCGCTCGGACAGGCCCGGACGCAGGCGTCGCACCCCGTGCATTTCGCACGATCGAAGCGGATCATCCCGTTGACGACGCTCACCGCGCCCGTCGGGCACGCCTTGGCGCAACGCCCGCACACGGCGGCGGTCAGGCAGCGCGAGGAATTGTAGGCGCGTTCCGGCTCGCGGCGTTGCGATTCGGGATTGCTGCACCACGGACAGTGCAGCGGGCAGCCTTTCAGGAACACCAGCGTCCGGATGCCTTCGCCGTCATGGACGCTGAATTTCTGCACATTAAACACGATACCCGTCCGTTGCCTGTCCAGCATGATGGATACTCCTGACGTAACAAACTGGGGGGAAGGGAGGGAAAACCTTTCTGGAGGAAGGTTTTTGCGGGCGGGGCCCCGCCCCCCCCCCCCCCCGCGGCCCACACAATTAGCAAGAAGAATAAAACA
>CAUHBW010000333.1 GCA_959604115.1 uncultured Bilophila sp.
GACCTGACTGATGGTGCCGTCGAAACGGACGAGGGCGGCGGCGATGGCCAGCCGCTCGATGACTTCAAGGGTCGCCTGCCCCGATATCCCGGAGAGGGAAAGCCCCTCGTTCATGAGGTCCGCGATGCCGAAGTGCTCGGGACGCAGAGGGCCGCCCTCCGCCAGATGCACCGCCCGCTCCACCGCGTTCTCAAGCTGCCGGATGTTGCCCGGCCACGCGTAGTTCAGAATCGCCTCCGCCGTCTCGGGAAGCAGCGGAACGGGATGCCGGTTCAGACGCAGCTCGTGCCGGTGGATGAAGTGCGAGGCCAGAGGGAGGATGTCCTCCCGCCGGTCACGCAGGGAGGGGACGAGAATGTTCAGCGTGCTGATCCGATAGTAGAGATCCGCCCGGAACTTGTGCTGCGCGATGGCCTGCTTCAAGTCCTTGTTCGTCGCGGAAATGATGCGCAGATCGACCGGAACCGTCCGCAGGCCGCCCACCCGCTGGATTTCCCCGGACTGGAGCACCCGCAGAAGCTTGACCTGCATGTCGAAGGGCATGTCCCCGATCTCGTCGAGAAACAGCGTGCCCGTGTCCGCCAGCTCGAACTTGCCCGGACGCCCGCCCTTCTGCGCGCCCGTGAACGCCCCCTCCTCGTAGCCGAAGAGTTCGCTCTCCAGCAGCTCCTTGGGAATCGCCCCGCAGTTGATCGCCACGAAGGGACGGTTCCGCCGGTCGCCGTCGTTGTGGATCGCCTGCGCGAACAGCTCCTTGCCCGTGCCCGTCTCGCCGTAGAGCAGGACCGGGGCCGTGCTGCCCGCCGCGATGTGGGCGAGGTGCAGCGCGGAACGCAGGCTCTCGCTCGTCCCGAGGATGGAGTCGAAGGTGAAGTGCGCGTGCGTGCCGGTCATCTCCACCGCCATCCGCATCATCTCCTTCTTTTCCAGCACCGTGAACAGGCCGCCCACCAGCTCGCCGCTGCTCATGCGGATGGGGTCGAGCGAGGCGAAGTGCGTGCTCCCGCTGCGCCGGGCGAGGATTTCGCGGGCGCGGAACCCCTTGCCGTCCTTGAGATAGTCCGTGATGTTGTAGCTTTCGCCCACCGTCTCCTCAAAGGGCTTGCCCTCGCAGCCGGACGGCAGCTTCAGGAGCTTGCGGGCCGTGCGGTTGGCCTCCACGATGCGCCCGTCCGGGTTCACGGTCACGATGCCCCGCGAATCCGACTCCACCAGAGCCCGCATGTACTGGTTCTTGATCGCCAGCTCGCGGATGCGCTCGCGCTCCCGGAGCTGCGCCGTGACCGTCTCCGCCGCCTGCCGCACGAGGCCCAGCGTGTGGACGTGCATCATGTCCGAGTTGCCGCTCAGGGAAATGGCCCCGAGCACGTCGCGCCCGTCCGGGGAGAAGACCGGCGCGCCCGCATTGCTCAGGCTCTGGGCCAGAGCCGAATACATCTTGTCGCCGGGCAGAAAGACCGGGATGCGCTCCTCCAGCGCGAGGCCGATGGCGCACGTCCCCATGTCGCGTTCCGTCCAGCGGTAGCCGGGCACGCACCGCCGCCGCTTGAAATGCTCCACAAGGTCGGGATCGCCCACGACGTACAGCACGTAGCCCTCGGCGTCCGCAAGGGCCATGCAGAAGCCGGTATCCTTGAGCAGACGGTACAGGGAATCGATCTGCTCCTTGGCCAGCGCGTAGAACAGGCTCTGATCGCTGATGCGGGCCTTCAGCCGGGCGTCGGTGAGCCGGGTGGACTCGGGCGCGCCGTCGAGGTGAGGGTCCACGCCGTAGCGGGCCGAGCGTTCCAGCGAACGCTGGATGACGATTTCGAGGTCGGGAAGGCTTCTCAGGTTGGTCAGCATGAGCACCGCCTGTAATGTTTTATTACACTGTATTCTTTCGTTACACTTTTTCGGGAAATCGCCCGAAACTCCCATTCCGTCTTGACTGGGAGGTTTCTTTTTTGTGTCACAAAAACGTCGCGCTGTCACGTTTCATTACAATCCCGTATCATGGCGAAACGGCGTCATTTTTCTGCAACACATCATGTTCGTTGATTTTATTCCAAGATTGCCCTGTTTGGCACAATACCTGCTCTAATACGAACGGGCGAGGGAAAAACGCCCACGGAATGCGGCGCCGCGCCGCGAGAGGAAAAACGCATCATTCGCATCAGGGGATCGTATCGGGAACCTTTTTTCCGCGCAGTACAGGGGAGACGCACATGGGCAGGCTGTTACGACGAAACGTCTGGATCGAGGTGGGCATCAGCCTCTTCCTCATGCTCTTTTTCATCTACTTCTACTGTAATATCGAAGGCTGGGTCATCGAGAGCATGCCGTCCACCATCAGCCCCGCCTTCTTCCCCTCCGTCATCGCCGTCGTTCTCATCGCCATGAGCGTCCTGCTCGTCGGGTTCACGCTCCGGGCCCTGCGCCACATGCTCGCGGGCACCGTGGACAAGGAGCGCATCGAACTTCAGGAAAGCGGCGAAGAGGCCGGGCGTTTCCTCGCCCTCGCCGGATACGTCGGCATCCTGTTCCTGTATCTCATCGGGCTCCACTACGTCGGGTTCGTCTATTCCACGCCGGTCATCATGTTTCTGGTTTCGGTGATGCTCGGCCTGCGGCACTGGCTGATCGGCATCGTGTGCTACGTGCTGTTCACGCTCGTCCTCGATTACGTGGCCTTCCACTTCATGCAGATCATCCTGCCGACCGGCGTCTTGTTCGGTTAGGCCAACACGGGAGCAGGCAACATGTTCGCAGACATCTGTACGGGACTCATCTCCATCCTCACCCCCGAGACCATCGGCGCGGTCGCGCTGGGCATCTTCACGGGGCTGATGTTCGGGGCCATCCCCGGCATCTCGGGCATCATGGCGATTTCCATCCTCCTGCCGCTGACCTTCTACGTCAGCCCGCTGGTGGGCATCCCCATGCTGCTCGGCATCTACAAGGCCAGCATGTTCGGCGGCTCGATCACCGCCGTGCTGCTCAACACCCCCGGCGCGCCGCCGGCCGTCTGCACCGCGATGGACGGCTATCCGCTGACCAAACAGGGCAAGGCGGGCAAGGGCCTCAACGCGGCGCTGGTCGGCTCGGTGTTCGGGGACACGTTCAGCAACATCCTGCTCATCTGCGTGGCGGCCCCGCTGTCCTACCTGACCCTCAAGGTCGGCCCGGTCGAGCAGTGCAGCCTCATCCTGCTGGCCCTCACCGTGGTGGGCAGCATCTCCGGCTCCTCGATCCTCAAGGGCATCATCTGCGCGGGCGTGGGCATCCTGCTGGCGACCGTGGGCGTGTCCGGCACCTCCGGGGCCATGCGCTTCACCTTTGAAAACGAAAACCTCATGGCGGGCATCGCGCTCATCCCGATGGTCATCGGCCTCCTGTGCCTGCCCGAAGTCATCCATCAGGCCTGTTCCGGCATCCGCAAGACCTTCGAGCGCCAGTTCGACCTTTCCGGCGAGAACGGACGCCTGTCGTGGCAGGAAATCAAGGAACGCATTCCGGTCCTGCTCCGCTCCTCGATCATCGGTTCGATCATCGGCGCGATGCCGGGCCTCGGGGCCTCTCCCGCCGCCTACATGGCCTACTCCGAGGCGCAGCGCACCTCGAAGCATCCCGAACAGTTCGGCAAGGGCGCGATTGAAGGCGTCATGGCCCCCGAAGCGGCGAACAACGCCGTGACCGGTTCCGCGATGATCCCCCTGCTCACCCTCGGCATCCCCGGCGACGACGTGACCGCCGTGCTCATGGGCGCGTTCCTCATTCAGGGCATCACCCCCGGACCCAACATCTTCTTCGAAAACACCACGGTGGTCTACGGCATCTTCGGCTCGCTCATCCTCTGCGACATCCTGCTCTACGTCATCGCCAAGCTCGGCTTCAAGGCGTGGATCAAGATCACGCAGCTTCCGAAGCACATCATCTTCTCGACCGTGACCATCTTCGCCTTCGTCGGGACGTATTCCATCAACCAGAGCCTGTTCGACATCCTGTGCCTCATCCTGTTCGGCATTCTCGGCTACGGCATGCGCCGCTTCCAGTTCCCCGCCGGGCCGATGATCATCGGCTTCATCCTCGGGCCTCTGCTGGAATCCGCCTTCGACCAGACCATGACCCTTTCCGACGGCAGCTTCATGATCTTCCTCGAAAGCCCCGTCGCCGTCGTCCTCCTCCTGCTCACCGTCGCCGCCGTCGCCAGCATCATGCGCGCACGGCTCCGCAAGTCGAAGATCGCCATGCTGGCGCAGGAAGGATAGGAAGAAGAAAACCGGGGGAGGGGAGAGG
>CAUHBW010000334.1 GCA_959604115.1 uncultured Bilophila sp.
TGACCATCAGCTGCGACCTGCCCTTCGCCCAGACCCGCTGGTGCGGAGCCGCCGGCGTGGACGCCGTGGAAACCCTGTCCGACCACCGCGACCTGTCCTTCGGCACGGCCTACGGCGTCGCGATCAAGGAACTCCGTCTCCTCAGCCGCGCCGTGTTCGTCGTCTGCGCCAACGGCGTCATCGCCTACGAGCAGATCGTCAGGGAAGTCACCGACTCCGTCGATTTCGACGCCGCCCTCGGTGCCGTGAAGGCCTGCCTCGCCAAATAGCACCGCTTCATCAGCTTTCCCCGTCCCTCCGGACGAAGAAAACGGCCCTCCCCGAATGCTCACACGGGGAAGGCCGTTTTTTTGTTCCTTTCCTTGGCTCCTCCTGTGAACACTGCAAAAAAGGTTCCCCCCGGATCTCCCTTCAACAATCCGACGGCATGCGTTTGCAAAACGTTCCTCTTTCCCGATTCCCTCTCCCAAACCTCCCAACACGGAAGGCCTTTTCAGAAAAAAACGTTACGTGACCAATTGACAACATAATTAAAACATTTGCTCTCCTCCCGCGCATTCCCTCACCACCCAACAGGACACAACGACGCCCCTTCTCCCCTCCCTCACCCGTCGAGCAAAATTCGATAACGTCAAAAGTCTTTGGAAAGGGAGGGATGGGGTTTGGGGAAGGGAGGGAAAAGCTTTTCTTCAGAAAAGTTTTCCCTCCCTTCCCCAATGATTATGCCCCTCCCTGCGTCCCAGCCGCCTCCAGCACGGCGACACGGGCCTTGAGGGCCTCCAGCTCGTCCTGAAGGCCGCGCACGGCGGCGGAAGCCTCCCAAACGCCGGAGGAGGCGTTCCAGACCGGCACGTCCCCGGTCACGCGGGCGCGGGTGTCCACAAGGGGAAGCACCTTCCCCAGCCACGTGTTCAGCCGCTGCATATTCGCCGTAACGATGGCGTTCCAGCCCTGCTGTCCATAGGTGATCGTCTCAAGCCCCGTCGGGGTCAAACTCGCCATGTTCTCTCCTTGTTCGTTGGAATCCGCTTGTTGCGGGAAACGGACCGTCAGGCCACATATTCTCCGTCGCCCGAGCCTACCCGCACGCTTGTCGCGGACGAGCGGTAACCGAGCTGGCGCGCCGCCACGGACGCCGTAAACGAGCCGGACCGCGTCAGCGTAAAGGACGTGCCGCCCGCGACATGCTCGCTGCTGCCCACGGTCAGAACGAAGTCGCCGGAAAAGGCCGTAGGCACCGGTTCGTTTTCGGTTTCGGGCCGCACGCCCGCACCGCCGAGGGCGCTGTCCACGGGACTCCAGCTCACCGTCACCGCCTCCCCGGCCCGGACGGCCCGCAAGCCCGCCACGGGCCACGGGACCGCCGCCCTGCCGGTCACGGAAAGGGACACCGGGCTGACGCGATCCGCGCCCAGCACCTCGTTGCCCGAAGAAGGCCGCAGCTTCACCTTGTGCGCGCCCACGGAAAGCCCCTGCATCGTGTTATCCTCGCCCGGAAGCCGGAACAGCCAGATCGCCGCGCCGGAGGCGTGCGCCTGCACGGGCGTGTTCATGTACCCGCGCACGATGCCGGACAGCCGCACCAGCGAACCGCCTTCGAGCACCACCGTCTGGAACAACACCAGCTCGTCGTCGATGAGCGCCATGCGCCGGGCCTCGAACAACGCGGCGCGGCTGACCGGACCGAACGCCGGGTCTTCCTTGTAGGGCCGGTAGACGATGCCGCGCGTGTCGTCGATCGCCCGCGTATCCGCCGGATACGCCTCCGCCAGCGTCCCGTACTGCGCCCACGGGGCCGTCAGCGAGGCCGCCGGAACGTAATCCGCATTCGACGCGGAACGCTCCACCAACAGGCCGTCTTCGGTAAGCCGTTCCCGCGCCGCCAGCACCAGCACCGTGGGTTCCGTGCCGCTGACGGGATTCCGGGGCAGTTCAAACAGCCGCACATGGCGCAGCGGCACCGGCGAAAGGTCCGGCGGCGTCCACGAGGGAATGCCGTCCACCGGCGGGTAGGCCGTCTCCGGCGGAACAGCCGGATCGGGCAGCGTTTCGCCGGGCGGCACAAACGTCCCGGAGAGCCGCTCCACCACCTGCTTCGCCTGAACGGAGATGCGGTTCTCGCCCAGCCCGCCGCGCACGACCTCCAGCACGCGCACCCGCGCCCCGGAAATCCCGAACCGGGCGTGCGTGATTTCCAGAATCTGCCCCTGCTCTATGGCGGCGTGATCCCGCGAAACCTCGAACGAGAACGAAGCCGCCGGATAGGATTCCACATCCCTCAGCTCCTCGATGCGCCGCTGTGCCGCGTCCCGATCCGTGAATGCGGTCAAATCCACGCTTTTCTTGCGCCGCAACCCGAGGAGCCGGATGGAAGCCGCGTTGTTGGCGGTGACGGCGCGCTCGGAAAAATCTTGTGACGCATCGGTAAACTTGCCGGTCAAATCGTTCCATGTGGTGTCCCACGACGCCCGCTTGAAGGAAAAGGAGCCTTCGAGAAAGTCGCCTTCCGTGAGCACGGCGGCGGGTTCCACATCGGGATCGGGTGCGCGCAGGGACAACGTGCCGTCGGCGCGCTCGATCAGCCAGCCGCCCACCGTGCCGAGCACCTGCATGATGTGTTCGCGCACCGGTTTCTGGCTCGAAAACACGATGTTCAGGCCGTATCCCTTATTCTTCCAGAACAGAGCGGCGGCGGAGAAGCTCGGCTTGTCGATGCCCGCCCACGACGCGCCCGCGTCGAGCAGCAGTTGCAGGATGATCGCAGCCGGGTTCACGCCGTTGGGCAACAGGGCGTGCTCCAGCGGAATGTTCCCGCAGAAGCGCACCACGTAATGCAGGGTCGGCAGCATCGACACGTTGAACCCCAGATAGAACTGCCGGAGCCAGAGGTGCGCGACGCCGGGCAGGCGACTGGCGTAGACGCCCGCCTGTTCGGGATAGAACGCCTCCGTGCCGTCGTTCCAGCGTTGTTCCGCGCAGGGGATGGCCCCGTCCTCCTCGGTCAGCGGCCTGTCGTCCTGATACGCGCGGACAAGCTCCAGAGGCCCCATGCCGATGCCCTGCCAGACATCCATGTAGTAATGGTAGCCTTGCAGCACCTTCTGCTTTTTCTTGCCGCCCTTGCCGCCCACCCGCGTCTCCTCATACTCCGGGACGCTGGAGAGGCCGCCATAGTACAGCAGGTTCCCCGGCAGGCGCACGGTGCCGAAGACGCGGGGGATGACCGTTCCCTCCTCGGCGGTGGTCAGCTTGAAGGCGTCGAGGTTGGCGGGGGCCATGTCCGACCCCTGCGAACCGCGCGGCCCCTTGGCGAACAGCGTGGTCGCCACGGTCGCGCCGATGGTCAGCGCGGCGAGCACAAAACTTACGCCCATGTCGCCTCCCCATCCGTGATGATGCGGAAACGCCGGGTCATGCGCCGCAGCCACCAGCCGCCCAAAGGCGCGAAGGACACGCCCCGGCCGTTGATGGCGTGGAGCATGCGGAAGCCTTCCCGCTCCGCCTCGGGCCACGCCAGCCCGCAGTGATTGGTGACGCGGCGTTCCGTGGTGGAAAAGGCCAGCCAGTCGCCGCGCAACAACGGCGTCTCCGGCGGCAGGGCGATGATCCGCAGGCCGTCCCGCAGGTGGTCGCGAATATGGAGACGGCTGGCCTCCAGCACGTATTCCTCGTCCGTATGCTCGTGCCAGTCGCGGGGATAATAGCCGTATTCGAGGCGCGTCAGCACGCCGACGTCGAGCAGCGTCTGTCCGATGAACAGCGTACAGTCCGCACCCCGCCCCTTGCAGCGTTGGAGATGACGGTACGGGGTGCCGAGCCACGACTCGGCTTCGGCCCGAAACGTCTCCCACGCATGGGGATCGTCAAAGTAGTTCATACACGTTCCTTTGTAAGAAAAACCGGGAGAGGCCCCCTTCCGAAGGAGGGCTCTTCCTCCCCCGGCCCCTTCTTTCCCAAAACCTTCACCTGCGGATGCCGGTACGCTTCATGAGTCGGTACGGGCCGCGCGGCGTCCTCCGTTCGCTCTTCCCGCCTTGCTTCAAAACCAATTTTTCAACAGAAACAGACCTGCTTAAAACACGACACGAGCAAAACAATTGCCCATGCCTTCCTCACACAGAAAACAACTTACTGCATACAATACATATCGATACAGTACATTTTGAAGATTCAACGCAGTTCAATCCGATTTTATCCACAGGAAAAACCAAGAACAGGGATTCGATAAAGTCAAAAGTTTTAGGGGGAGAAGGGAGGGGTTTGGGGAG
>CAUHBW010000335.1 GCA_959604115.1 uncultured Bilophila sp.
GAGAGAAACTTTCTGGAGAAAGTTTCTCTCCCCCCTCCCCCGATTCTTCTACTCTTCCATCTGGAAATCGACCCGAATCTTGTATATCCGGGTCGCAGGGAGATTTAGGATGGGGATGCCGGTCTTGGCGGTGATCCCGTCGAGCATGGTGCACACGGCCTCCCACGAGGGACCGATGGCCGAGAACCAGACGTTGTAGGCGTGGCGGCGCAGATAGTTGTGCGTGACGCCCACATGGCTGTTCACTTCGGCGACGAAGGCGTCCATCTTCTCCGGCGGCACCTTGGCGGCGCACAACGTGGAACGGAAACCGAGCTTCGCGGACTGGAAATTGGCCCCCATACGCCGGATGAGCCGGGACTTCCGCATCGCGTTGACGCGATCAAGCGCCTCCTGCTCGGTGATGCCGAGCCGTTCCGCGATGACGGCATAGGGCCGGGACTCCAGAGGGAAATCCGTCTGGATGATGTCCAGAATACGCTTGTCCATCGTGTCGAGGGCTGCCTGCGTCATTCCGCCTCCTTCGCCTTGCGGGGCTGATAGGTGCACAAGGGCTCCTCGCCCATGTAGTCGCCGTCCATGCTCCACGCGCGGGCGCGGCAGCCGCCGCAGACCTTGTGATACTCGCACACGCCGCACTTGCCCTTGTACTCGGACTGATCCCGGAACTGCCGGAACGGCCCGGCGTTGCGCCAGATTTCCGGGAACGGCGTCTCACGGACGTTGCCGCAGTCGAGCGTCAGGTAGCCGCACGGCTGGACCTGCCCCACATGGCTGATGAAACAGAAGCCCGTGCCGCCGAGACAGCCGCGCGTCATGGCGTCCATGCCGAACGTGGCGGGCGTCACGGAGACGCCTTCCTCGCGGGCGCGCTGGCGCATGATGCGGTAATAGTGAGGCGCGCAGGTCGCCTTGAGGTGCATGGAAGTCGTCTTGCGGAAGTCGTAGAACCAGTGCAGCACGTCCTCGTATTCCTGCGCCGTGATCACCTGATCCGCGAGACCGGAGGCCCGGCCCATCGGCACCAGCAGGAAGATGTGCCACGCCGCCGCACCGATGCGCTCGCAAAGGTCAAATATCTTCTTGAAATCGTGCAGATTGTTGCGCGTGACCGTGGTGTTGATCTGAAACTCGACGCCCTCGGCCTTGAGGCATTCGATGCCGCGCAGGGAGGCGTCGAACGCGCCGGGCACGCAGCGGAATACGTCGTGCGTCTCCGCGTTGTAGCCGTCGATGGAGATCGAACAGCGCTGCACGCCCGCTTCCCTGATCTTGCGGGCCGCTTCGGGCGTGATGAGCGTCCCGTTGGGGGACATCACGCAGCGCAGGCCTTTGGCGTTGGCGTAGGCGATCAGCTCGTACACGTCGGGCCGGATCATGGGATCACCGCCCGTGAAGATGATGATCGGATTGCCCACGCTCGGAAAGGTGTCGATGAGCGCCTTGGCCTCTTCCGTGGACAGCTCGCCCGGATAGGGGTCCGGATGCGCCTCGGCCCGGCAGTGCTTGCAGGCAAGGTTGCAGGAACGGGTCACTTCCCACGCGATGAGGCGGCACACCGGGGAACCGTCCTCAAGCGTGCGCGGCCCGGCGGGCATGCCGCCCGGATGGCCGCCGCCGGGGTGCCCGGCGTGTTCTTCCCGCCCCATGCCGCAGGGGGGTTCATGGCAGATCATCAGCTCACCAGCCCTTTCTTGAGCAGGTCCTCGGCGAAGTAGGTCATGATGATCTTGGCTCCGGCGCGTCGGATGCCGAGCAGCGATTCGAGCACGATCCGCTCCTCGTCGATCCAGCCGTTGAGCGCGGCGGCCTTGATCATGGAGTATTCGCCGCTCACCTGATAGGCGGCGACCGGCACGTCGAAGTTGTCCGCCACCATGCGGATCACGTCCTGATAGGGACCGGCGGGCTTAACCATGATGATGTCCGCGCCCTCGTCGATGTCGGCGGCGGCTTCGCGCAGGCCCTCCATCGCGTTGCCGGGGTCCATCTGGTAGGTCTTGCGGTCGCCGTGGTGCGGGGCGGAGTCCGCCGCGTCGCGGAACGGGCCGTAGAACGCCGAGGCGTATTTCACGGCGTAGGACATGATCGGGATGTTCACGTATCCGGCCTTGTCCAGCGCCTCGCGGATGGCGAGGATGCGCCCGTCCATCATGTCGGAGGGAGCCACCATGTCCGCACCGGCCTCGACGTGGCTGAGCGCGGTCTTGGCGAGCAGATCCAGCGTGGGATCGTTCACCACTTCGCCGCAGGTGTCGCCTTCCTTGAGGATGCCGCAGTGGCCGTGCGAGGTGTATTCGCACAGGCACACGTCGGTCACGACCTGCAAATCGGGCCAGTTGGCCTTGAGCATGCGAATGGCCCGCTGCACGATGCCGTCGGGGGCGTAGGCTTCGCTGGCGAGGGCGTCCTTGTGTTTCGGAATGCCGAACAGCATGAGCGAACGCAGGCCGGAATCCACCGCGTCGGCGACCTTCTTTTCGAGCTGCTTGAGCGAAAGCTGGTACTGGCCGGGCATGGACGGGATTTCCTTCATGAAGTCCTCGTCCGGAGTGTCCACCACAAAATACAGCATCATCAGATCAGCGGCGGAGAGCTTCGTCTCGCGCACCATTTCGCGGATCACGGGATTGCGGCGCAGGCGGCGCCCACGATAGAATTCGTTCATAACGTTTCGTCCTTTTGGTATAACAACGGGCGGGAACTCCCGCCCCGGAAGCATCACCGCGCCCCATCCGTGCGGCACGCCGTCGCCATCCCCCCCGGGAAAAAGCGCGGGGAAAGCCGTCTTTCCCCGCGCCCGCGTCGTTTATTCAGGACGGCGGATTTCGTCGTCGGTCAGGTAACAGGCGGGATCCTGCGCCCATTCGTCGCCGTAGTAGGCTTCGGCGCGGGAACGGAAGTTGCCGCCGCAGATGTTCAGGAAACGGCAGGAAGCGCAGCGTCCCTTCACGTACGCCTTCTTGTTCTTCATCTTGTGGAGCAGTTCGATGTTCGGGTCGTCCCAGATTTCGGAGAACGGGCGTTCGAGCACGTTGCCGAAGGTGTGGTTGCGCCAGAACTGGTCGGCATGGACCTTGCCGTCCCACGAAATACAGCCGATGCCGCGCCCGGAGCTGTTGCCCTCGTTGTACTGGAGGAGCTGGAACACTTCTTCGGCGCGCTTGGGGTCTTCCTTCTTCATCCGCATCCAGACGTAGGGGCCGTCCGCGTGGTTGTCCACGGTGAGGACTTCCTTGGGCAGACCGGCGTCGAACAGGGCGCGGGTTTCGTCCATGATGAGATCGACCACGGCGCGGGTTTCGGTGTGGTTGAGGTCTTCCTTGATCATTTCGGAGCCGCGGCCCGAGTAGACGAGGTGGTAGAAGCAGATGCGCGGCACTTCGAGTTCGCGCAGCAGCTTGAAGACCTTGGGGATTTCGACCACGTTGCGCTTGTTGATGGTGAAGCGCAGGCCGACCTTGAGGCCCTCGGCCTTGCAGTTTTCAAGGCCCTGCAACGCCTTCTTGAAGGAGTTGGGCACGCCGCGGAACTTGTCGTGGATCTCTTCCGCGCCGTCCAGCGAGATGCCGACGTAGGAAAGATTGATGGCCTTGAGTTCGCGGGCCTTTTCCTTGGTGATCAGGGTGCCGTTGGTGGAGATGACCGCGCGCATGCCCTTTTCGGTGGCGTAGCTCGCGAGTTCGGGCAGATCCTGACGGACCAGCGGTTCGCCGCCGGAGAACAGCATGACGGGAGCGCCGTAGGCGGCGAGATCGGCGATGATGGCCTTGCCCTGTTCCGTGGAGATTTCGTCCTGCCCCTCGGGATCGACGGCCTGCGCGTAGCAGTGCACGCACTTGAGGTTACAACGGCGGGTCATGTTCCAGACCACCACCGGCTTCTTGTCTTCGGAGAACTGGAGCAGGTGGGACGGGAGCTGGCTGGAATGGCGACCGTAGCGCAGCGCGTCGGAAGGCTCCACCTGGCCGCAGTACAACTTGGAAATGCCGATCATGGGAACTCCTTGAGATGGTTCACAAAAAAGCTTAGAAAAAACGCCCCTTCCGGGGTGTCTGTCAGCCGTGTCGTGCCGCTCCGCAGGAGTTGCCCACAGTAGCGGTAATGCAAAGGAATACTATCGCTCGCCATACGGGTCAAGGGTCTTATCATGTGTGCGGAGCGGAGAGGGGGAGAGAAACCGGGGGAGGGAGGAGGGAAACTTTGTGGAGTAAGTTTCGCGGCGGGCGCCCCCGCCCCCCACCCC
>CAUHBW010000336.1 GCA_959604115.1 uncultured Bilophila sp.
CGGAACGCTGAGTTATTGGCGAATTTCGACCACGGCCCGCTTGCGGAGCTGTTCGCTGTACTCGCGGAACCGTTCCTGCAATTTGGGCTCGCGCAGAATCCGTTCGATCTGGGGGGATGCCTCTTCCAAGGTCTGCCCGTCGCCCGACTCCATCTCCAGCAGCTTCAGCTGTCCCTTGAGGCCGTTGTTGATTTCAAGAATACCCGAAACCTCCCCCGGATGAAGCAGGGAAAGCATGTCCTGCCATGCGGGATCCAGCGAATTCCAGTCGGCGAAGCCCACGTCGCCGCCTTCCTGAGCGCGCGGCCCCACGGAGACTTCACGGGCGACCTGCTCAAAAGAAGCTTTGCCGCCCCGAATCCGGGCGGCCTGCCTTTCCACGTTTTCCGTCGGAGGGTAGACGATGATCGCGAAACGGACCCGCTGGTTGTTCATGAAGCTCTGCTTGTGCGCATTGTAATAGTCGGCGATTTCTTCCTTGGTCACGATAACCTTGCGTCCGACCATGTTGGCGAGAAGCCGATTCCGCAAAAGACCGCTGCGAAGGCGTTCCCGGAAATCTTTCTCCGTCATGCGCTGGAGCTGCAACTGACGCTGGAATTCTTGCGGCGTCAACTTGTTGCGCGACATGATCTGCTGGATTTCGTTCTCCACCTCGCTGTCGCTCACGGAAACCTTGAGCCGTTGAGCTTCCTGCGTGAGAATGATGTTGTTGATCATCCGCTCCAGCGTCGCGCGGGACAGCGCGTCGATCTGCGCGGCCTGCGCGGGATCCTTGGGGTTCAAGCCCCGACGCATCGCTTCGGGAGCCATTTCGGCGTCGAGATCAAAGGCCGTAATCATTTCCCCGTTCACGACGGCGGCCACGCCGTTCAAGGCGGCGTGGACCGGTGAGGCGGCAAGCAACAAAGCAAGGGCGATACTGGCAATGCGCACGCAACTGCTCCTTATTCGATAATAATTCGGAAACAGTGATCGTTCCGAGAGTTCGGTTGCCCGAAGGACACGCAAAAAGATTTCCGTGCATCCAACACCGTCTTGCGGCGCTCGACGAAGGGAAAACGTCTTCGGGATACTGTCTGTACGACAATTTTGGGAGAAGATACGCTGATTCCCGCGAACTTGCAACGCCGAAGACTCTCACCCGCTTCACCCCGCCAGCAGATTGCCCAACGCCAGCCGTGCCGCGTCCAGCCGTGCGGCCGTGGCCAGCGCCATGTCCAGCTTGAGCTCAAGGCCCGAGGGTGGAATCAGCTTGACCCTACCGCCCTGCGCGGCAAGGAACGGGACCAGTTTTTCCGGCGCAATCGCCGTCTGTTTCTCGTTCCACGTGATGCGGAGCCGATCTTCATACACATCGGCCTTCACGGCCTGCGCCCCCGTCAGGAACTGCTTCAGGGCCAGCACCGCCATAAAGACTTCCAACGGTTCGGGCAGGCTTCCGAAACGATCCCGGAGTTCCAGTTCCAGCTCCTGACGCGCGGCCGCATCCGGGGCGGCGGACAAACGCTTGTACCAGCCGAGGCGTTCCCGACCGTCCGTGATGTAGTCTTCGGGAATATGCGCGGTGAGGCCGAGGTTGAGTTCCGTCTCGATCTGCAGCGGCACGCCGCCGTTCTTGATTTTGTTGACGGCCTGCTCCAACATTTCAAGATACAGGTCCAGCCCCACCCGGCCCATGTGCCCGGACTGAACTTCGCCGAGAATGTTTCCCGCGCCGCGCAGACGCAAATCCTCCATGGCGACCTGAAACCCGGCCCCCAGATAATCCATGTCCAAAATAATCCGCAACCGCTCCCGGGTGGCGGCGGGGAGGCTGTTCAGATCGGAGACGACGAAACAGGCGAAGGCCTGCCTGTCGGATCGTCCTACCCGGCCCCGCAGCTGGTACAACTGTCCGAGCCCGAACAACTGCGCCTGATCCACGATGAGCGTGTTGGCCCTTGGGAAGTCCAGACCGGATTCCACAATGGCGGTGCAAACCAGAATGTCCAGTTCGCCGTGCCAGAAGGCGTGCATGGTCTCTTCCAGCTTCTTTTCGGGCAACTGGCCGTGAGCCATGCCGATGCGCGCGGTCGGGGCCAATTCCTTGACGAACTCCACGACCCGCTCCAGCCCCTGCACCCGGTTATGCACCCAGAAGACCTGTCCTTCGCGATCCAGTTCCCGCCGAATGACCTGCCGAAGCGTCGCCTTGTCGCGTTCCAAAATCGCCGTGGCCACGGGCTTGCGTTCGGGGGGAGCCGTTTCGATGACCGAAAGTTCCCGCACTCCCGACATGGAGAGCTGGAGCGTCCGGGGAATGGGGGTGGCGGTCAGGGTCAGCGCATCCACATTCTTTTTCATCTTCTTGAGCTTTTCCTTGTGGCGGACGCCGAAACGCTGCTCTTCGTCAAGGACGAGAAGGCCAAGGTTCGGGAGAATAACGTCGTCCGAAAGCAGCCTGTGCGTCCCGATCAGGATGTCTATCTGTCCGGATGCGGCGGCCTTCAGCGTCTCCTTCTGTTTGGCGGCGGAAACGAAACGGCTCAGCAGGCCGACATTGATCGCGAACCCCGCGAGTCGGGAACGGAAAGTCTGATAGTGTTGTTCGGCAAGGACCGTGGTGGGACACAACAACGCGACCTGACGGCCTTCGGATGCCGCCCGGAACGCGGCGCGCAACGCCACTTCCGTCTTGCCGAAGCCGACGTCGCCGCAGACGAGCCGGTCCATGGGCTCCGGCTTTTCCATATCCGCCAGCACGTCCTGAATCGCCCGGGCCTGATCCGGCGTTTCCTCAAATCCGAAGGACGCCTCGAATTCGCGGTACAGCTCGCCGAGAGGCGGATAGCGAAAGCCTTTCGCGACCTTGCGCCACGCATACATTTCCACGAGATCTTCGGCGATTTTTTCGATGGCCTTGCGGGCCTTCTCCTTGCCGGACTGCCACGAACCGCCTCCCAGCCGATCCAGCGGAGGTGTCGCTTCCCCGCCGCCCTTAAAGCGTTGGATGAGGGACAGGCGATCCACGGGCACATAAAGGCGATCGTCGCCGGAATAGTGCAGCAACAGGAAATCGTTCGCCGTGCTGCCCGTCTCCATGCGCAGGAGCCCGCCGAATCGGGCGATGCCGTAGTCGCGGTGGACCAGCAGATCGCCGGGCTTCAATTCGTCGTACCGTTCCAGCCCCTTGAAGGCTCCCGAAGGGACGCGGCGGCTTTTCTCGACATGGGGTTGCAGAACATCTTCACCGAGGATCAGGTTCCGATCCCAGATCAGATCCGCCCCGGCGCGGAACGGTGCGATCAGCGCGAACAGCCCTTCCTGCTCCCGATCATACCGAAGCTGCGGCGACAGGCCGTCCTGCGCCGCCAGCGTAAGGAACTTGGTCCGGCTTTTCTCGGACGCGAAGCACAGCACGACCTGTCGCTTCTCATGCTGCCAGCGTTTGAGCGCCTGTACGAGCGTCTGCCACGGGCGATCCTGCTCCGCAGCGGAGGGAAAAAGATCCCCAAATGAGGACAGCGCCCGTTCCGGCAGGTCCGCGCAATCTCCACCGTCCGCCACAAGCTGTTCCGCATGCACACAGACCGAGCGCGCGCAAACGCCTTCCGCGTCCCCGGCCTCACGCACGGCGAAGCGCAGCGGCTGAGGGCGGCCCTCGGCATCCTGCGCCTCGAACGCGGCGGTCCAGAGGTGTCCTCCCGTCTCCAGCGATTCCCGGAAATCGTTCCGTCCCGGAAGCACCCAGACTGCATCGGCAGGCAACCATGATTCCAACGTGGTTGCGGCGTCGTAGCAGCACCCCGGCATCAGACGAAAATCGCCCTGCTCCTGCAACCTCGTCAATCCGAAACGCTCGTTTTCGGTCAGCAGGCCTTTTTGGAACAATCGCTTCCAGCGCGCCTGCATTTTGTCCCGACCGGCGGCGTCCTGCCGGGTGGGAGATATGGGGAGCACCAGCACTTCGGAGAGGTTGGCTTTCGAGCGTTGGCTTACCGGATCGAAGAGGCGGATTTCCTCAATGAGATCGCCAAAAAAATCAAGACGGACAGGCTTGTCGTATCCCGGAGGCATGATGTCCAGAATATCCCCGCGCCGGGCGACTTCTCCGGCATTCGAAACCATCGAGACCCGCTCATAGCCCCACTGGGTGACCTGTTCGAGGATCAGTTCCAGCGAAACCTCTTCTCCTTGCACAAGGCGAAGCTCCCGCCCTTCGAAAAAATCCAGAGGGACCAGTTTCGGCAACAGATTGTC
>CAUHBW010000337.1 GCA_959604115.1 uncultured Bilophila sp.
TGTAAAGAGAGCCCTTGATGATAAGAGAGCCCTTCAAAATAAATAATATAGTTATCATCGGCAAGGCGGAAAACCATATCCGCAGAATGCAACACCTCATCCGGTGTCTTTCCTTCGTATATACGAGTAGTCATTTGAATTTGCCGTTCTCTTTCGGCAGCTATTTCCTCTGGGGTTAATGGCTTTTGGGTGGCACACCCGACCATCCCGAAACACATCCCCGCCACAACCAGCGTCAATAAAAGTTTTTTCATAACTCCTCCTGTCGATTCCGGACCATACCGGGGTTAGAAAGTCAACAGGTTGTTCATCGTGCGCTCAATAGCGGTTGACATACGCAGGAAAATGTGAAGGGTGTTGGGGGAAAAGGAGCGGAAGTAGTCCCGGCAATCCGCAAGACGGGCAAGTATGAAGCCCCAAAGCCTCGCACCCTCAAGAAGTCTGAACAGCTTCCGTTGCCTCCCGTGTCCCTCCCGGCCCTGATCGACGAAAAGCCTTTTATGGATTTCATCAACGAAATTCAGTCTGCACATGAAAAGGTAAGCCGGTCTTCCCCACACACGTGGGGGTGTTTCCATCATCGGGCACATGGCGGTTATCCCGCGTCCGTCTTCCCCACGCATGTGGGGTCTCATCACCACAGCCTGAGCTGCACCTGCGGCTTGGGCTGTTTCTTTGTCTGCTGCGCGACAATCCGCACATAGCGTTCCGTCACGCCGAGTTCGAGGGCGATGGCGCACGGCGACTTCCCAGCCTCCAGCATGCGGACAATCCGGGCCTTGTACGGCTCGCGGCGGCGGTTCGGGACGACGATGCGCAGGCCGCCGAACCCGGCGCACAGCCTGCCCATGCGCTCCTCGCCAAGCAGCGCGGTCAGGTAGGCACCTTTGACCGGCGCTTGGGGAATAAACATGGAGGCCCCGCCCACGGCGGCGCACAGGAGGCTTGCCCCGGTGTCCCCGATGGTGTCGGCAAGTTCGCCGTAACTGACCCACGTCTCGCTCATCACGCCTCCCCGCCACGTTCGAGCCGCGCCCTGTGCGCGTCCAGTTCGTCGGTGAAAGCGTAGACGCAACGGTGTCCGATCACGCCGTCGTAAACGGGATAGCCGCGCTTGATGATCGTCTCCCTCGCCATGAACAGGTGGCATGCGATGGCGCGCCATCCGACCAACATTCTGCGCTCATTCATGACGCCACGTTGTGTTCCCCGTTCGCCGCGCGGATAGCCGTGGTGATCAGGTCGAGAAGCTCCTGATGCACACGGTCTGGAGTTTCTTCCTCCACGGCCCGCACGACCTCGTGATACTCTTCCCCGATGACGCCGAGAGCGTGATGCGCCCCTTCCGCAAAAACCGGGTGCTTCCGCCGCGCTTCGGAGATCCGCCGAGCGATGGCCTCGATGAGCGTGCGCCCCGCAGCCGCGCTGCCGTTGCCGATGATGAGTTCCACTTCAAGCCGGTTCACGATCTCCCCCACATGCGTCCATTTTGACATGCTTCACCCGGTCCCGCACTTCCGCGCGTTTCGCGTTGTTGAAGCGGTCCACCGTGCCCACGAGGTATCCGGTGATGCGGCGGATGCGCTCTATCTTGACGCCTTCCCCAACCTTGCCGCCGATGATCGGGAAGCCGTTCCATGACCGCCCGCCGTCGCATTCGCCCATGCCGCTCATGCTCCGCTCCCATCGGGGTACACCGCCACCTCCCAGTGCGGGACGGTGGCGTAGCGTTTCGAGCAGCGCAGGGACACCACCTGCCTGTCGTCGCCCCAGAACCCGGCGCGCGACATGGCGTCCTTGAGCTGCTTCGCCATGTTGTCGAGGTCCGGCTTCTTCGTGTGGGCGATTTCGCCCCGCAACATGGCCTCTCGTTGTTTTTTCGGGGTCGATGCGGGATCGATCCCCGCGATGAATTCGAGCACGAGAGGGCCTTCCAAGGGCTTTTTCGGGGCGCGCGCCGAAAGCAGCCCGTCAAGCATGGCTTCCGCGCTCTTCTGCCCGGCGGACTTGTAGGCGACGCTGTGCCCGCAGCGGACCGCGTGCCTGACGCGGGCCTGCGCCGTGGGCGTGCAGTTCAGGAAAAAGCGACAGCCTGTCATTGCGCCACCTCCTGCACGGCACGACGGAAGTCAGGCGAAACGGGCTTCCTGAGCGCCGAGGCAACCCGGCCCTCCCCTTTCGGGCGTTCGAGCGCGGCCTTCTGGTGCCGTGCAACCTCGTCCGGGGTCATGACCTTGATTTCCGGCAGCGGCACCGCCGAAATCACAGCCTGCGGAGCCGACGGGCAGCTTCCGGGTGGCTCGTCTTCCCATCGCCTGTCGGCAATCCACCCCTGCGCCATCTTCGGCGTCGAGCCCCTGGCTTCAAGTTCCGGCCTCAGCGCCGCGTAACGCCTTGCCGCCGAAACGATGCGCTCGACCAGCGCGTCGGTAAGTTCCGGGATGGAAGCCCACGCATCGATGGCGCCGACTCTTCCCCGCTTGTCGCCGAACGCCTCCCAGAAGCGCAGGAAGGACGTTTTCCGTTTGCCGGTGAGCTTTTTCTTCTTGCCCACAAGCGGAGCGTCGTCGTCCGCGTGCGCTGCATCCGGCGCAGCCGATGCAGAATATGTATTTTCTTCTTTCTTCTCTTCTTCTCTTATCTCCTCTCGGTTGTTTCTGGTCGTTGCAGGCCGTTTCATGGCGTTACATGGCATTTCATCCTGTTGCTGGTCGTTACCGTCCGTTTCCGCCTGTTTCCTCGTCCTGTGCTCCCTGACGCGCCCCGTCGAGCTTCCGGGCTGTTCAGGTTCACGTTCCCTTTTCACCTGACACTGCTCCCATTTGCACACGCGGTACTCGTCAATCAGCCCCTTGTCCTTGAGAGCCTGCTCAATGGCGCACGCCGCGCCGTCAGGCAGCCCGAGGAAGACATCCGCGCCCTCACAGTCATAGCCGTCGATGCACCCGCGTTCTTTCGATGCGCTGGCCCGTTCAAGAAGCTGGGCCCATACCGCGATGACGAAAGCGACGGGGTATCCCGTCCGCCGCGCCACGACCGCGAATTTCGGGTCCGTCGTCGAGCCTTCAAACCATCGGAACCACTCCATCACACCACCTTTCCCTTGATGGCACGCCCGTTTGCGGGCATACTGCTTTCAACGTTTTGATAGATAACTCGCATGTTTTCATCCTCCTTGGCCCGGTGTTTCCCCACCGGGCCTTTTTCGTGTTCGAGTTCGGAACCTTCAAGTTCTCCTTCAACCCTGTCCCGGCACTTCGCGCAGGCCGTCCGGTACAGCCAGCTCCAGCCGTACTTCGGGCAGGGCCGCAGGTGCGGATACCGTGCGGCTGCCTCCCTGAGCCCTTCCGGCGTCGTGAACCCGGCGAGTTCCGGCGAAGGCAGGCGATGACGGCAACGGATTTCCATAGCGTTACAGGGGCAGGAACGGCCTGCGGTAGCGCCCCATCATCCCCGGGATATCGTCCAGACGCCTGCGAAACGCCTCGATGACCCCAACGTGGTAGGCATTGATCTTCCCGTAGCGCTCGTCGTCGATCTGGCGCACCTCGTAGCCCAGCTCTTTCGAGTATTCCTTGAGCTTCCTGCCCAGCACCGACCACATGCCCTTGCTCGGCGCAAATACGTCCAGAACCCACGGAATAGCCTTCACAGCCTTCCACGAGCGCCCGATGCCAAGCTGTTCGGCGTAATGCTCGGAGCGGCGTTTTTCCGCCGAAAGAAGACCAAGCGCGGAGGCTTCACGCCTGCTGCCGATCTGCCCCCTGGTCTTTATGGCGTGGTCGCGTTCGGCAATGGCGGCTTGCGCCGTGGCCTGCGCCAGCTGGGCGGCTTCGCGTTCATCCGCCCATGCCCGTGCGGCCTCAACCGGGTTCGTGAAGTCGGGAAGCGCCGGGGGGATAGGATTGACGCCATAGAACCCGCGTCTGCGGATTTCCGGGATGACCTCCTCGCAAATCCAATCCTGAAACTCCACCGCACTGGGCAGGTTCGACCGCATGACAAGGCGGTACACGTCCGATTCGGGGATGATGTTGTAGGGCATAGCCCCCTGCGGTGATTTACCGTAGCTGAATTTATTGAGTTTTTTACAGTGGGCATTTACAGCGTCGTTGGGCCGCTCATACCCCAGCGCCTTCGCCACGTCGCTCGCCACGAACCACGGCTCGCCTTCGTGTTCGACCACGCGCACGGAACCGAACTCTTTCTTCGTAAAAATCTGCAACCCGTTCAT
>CAUHBW010000338.1 GCA_959604115.1 uncultured Bilophila sp.
CGTTCGGCGGCGTGGGCAGAACACAATCAGACCACGCCGCCAATCATATTTAGCCACAACGTCGAGCGCGGCTTTGGGAGGAAATGCCTCCGGAGTGGAAACGAGCGTATCCTTGGCAAGACGTGGGGCTGTGTCTGTTTCCGATTCCTTTTCCTTTAAGGGTCCTGTCTCACCCAATCCGTCAGGGTTTGTCAGCACTTCCCGCATACGAGTAAGCGGAACCGATACCCCCTGCATCCGCGAGCAAGTCCCGTATGTCCCGCAGTGTGTAGCCCTGCCGCATGGCCTTTTTGATGTCGTTGACCAAAAATTCCGCGACTTCCTCGCGAGTCTTTCCCGCCTCTTTCACCGGCAGATTGCGGAGCTTTTTCCGGGCGGCCTCTATTTGTTCCATCGTGTAACGTCGAGCCGTTGCCATAAGCATCATCTTCCTTGTCAAAAATTCCTTTTCCTTTCCCATACCACGGTGAAAACTTTATTGACAACTTTTCTTGCCGGATAAATGCGTACCAAACTGGATAAATACGGACGCTATTCCACAAATAAGGACAATGACATTTTCACTCTATCCCATTTTAAAATTTATATTTCTGCATGACTGTATTGTTCAAGGAAAAACAATACAGTCTTTTTGTCTTTTTATCTGGTCTTCAAGCGCATTTTTCATCTATGCTTGCGCTAAAAGAGGAAACATGGCGCAACTGATGCGCCAGCCAAAGCGTGAAGGTGTTGTTCCAGAGGCTGACGAGAGTTCTTCTTTACAGGATGGTAGCTGTCTGACACCAGCTAACATCCTGCCAAAGGCTTCGCCTCTGGACTCCAAAGAGCGTTCGGCGCTGCGCTTCTCACGTTCGCAAAAAGGCAGGAAAGGCAGATGGAAAAGCGGAAGGCGGCAAACAGATTTCAGAGGCGACGGACGCTCCGGCTTACCGCCGAGGAAGACGAAAGATTGACCCCGGCAGGCCGTCACCGCCGGTATCTCCGTTTCCGAGTACATACGGCGGCTGTTCTTTGGCGGCAGGCCCATCATTGCCAGAACGGACGACCAGACCATCCGGGAATTGCGGCGGCTTGGGGGTCTGCTCAAGCATCATTTTGACGTGGTGAAGCAGACGGGAAACGCGGCTACCCTCACGGAACTGGACGCCGCCTTGCGGGAAATCCGACGCGCTATCGAAGCTCTGAGCGAAAAACAATGATCGTCAAAAAGCTCAAGCGTACCAGCTTCAAGAAATCCAAGTCCACCATGATCGGCGGTCTGGTGGACTATATCCTTGCCGAACACGACGATAAGGGCAAGGACAAACTCGCCTATGCCGGAAGCAAAAATTTCCTGACCACGACCGTCGCCGCACAGAAAAGGGAGATGATTTCTCTTGCCGAGGAATCCATCCAGAGCAAAATGCCGGTCACGCACTGGATTCTGTCATGGCAGGAAAACGAACAGCCTACCCGCGAACAGGTGGACGAAGCGGTCAGTCTTTTTCTCTGGGGAATGGGACTGGCCGAGCATCAGACGCTCTATGCCCTGCACAAAACACGGGCAACTACCACATGCACATCGTCGTGAACCGAACGCATCCTTACACGCAAAAAGTCATCCAGCCGCACAGAGGTTTCGATATCGAAGCAATGCACAAGATTGTTGCCGAAACCGAACATAAACAGGGATGAGCATCGCAGATGAATGCCCGCTATCGCGTCAACGAACAAGGGCATATGGTCAAAAACCTCCAGCGGCGGGAACCGATAAAGCCCAAGCCCAAAGCCGAGGACTTTGAAAGCGCCACAGGCGAAAAGTCCGCACAGCGCATTGCCCAGGAACGCGGCCATGCCGTCATCCAGAACGCCTCCTGCTGGGAAGAACTTCATGCCGGACTGGATGCGGTCGGTCTGCGTTTCGTGCGCAAAGGCTCCGGCGCGGTGATTTTTGTGGGAGACACGGTGGTCAAGGCGTCCAGCGTGGACAGGAATTTCAGCATGTCCAAGTTATGCAAAAAACTCGGTGAGTTCAAGCCCGGTTACTACTCTCAGCGAACATTCCACAAGCCCGCTCTGGAGCCGGTCAGTCACGTTTGCCGGGAGGAATGGCAGGAGTATCAGAAGGAATGGCAGAGGCTGGCCGAAGAACAATATCACGCCAAGGTAAAACGAGAGGAAGAACGGGAAGCGCTGGAACGGCGGCAAAAAGAGCGCCGTGAGGCGGCTACAGTCCGTCTTGCTCGGCACGGACTCTCTGTGCTGAACATAGCCCGGCCTTTCCTGAAAGAACAGGAGCGGGAAGAAAAAGCGGCGTTGCGGGACAGGCAGTCTCAAGCAGAAAAACCGGAGCGACTCCCTCGCTTCAAGCACTGGCTGGGCAGCGCAGTCCGCATCTTGGTAATCTCTGGCGTTTTCGGAGAAGGCTCGCCCCCGGCGAGGAAGTCAGGAAACGCGAGTTCCCCAGGGTCGGCACGCTGGCTTCCCCGTATGCCGCCTATCGGGAAATGGTCAAAAAGCGTTTTCCTGAACAGACGGACGAATCACGGCTGGACGCGGCCATTGCTCTGTATATGCGCTGTGCCGGATACACGTCGCAGGAAGTAGCCAACGAATTATTCAGACACACCCCCGCCCGCCCCAAGGGACAGAACCGTGACGAGCGGATAGAGTACGGGCGCAGGGTGGTCTGATACGCCTTCGGCACGGCGGGGGATATTGATATTGCCAATGTGCGGCCTACGGAGGAGCAAATTAACAATTTCGTTTATGAAGCAAAACAGAACAGATAAAAATTACAACAACAAAATTTAAGATTGCGTATAAAATAATAAAAATAGGTACCCCTCAGTTTTGCTCTGGCCCTGTCAAGGAGACAAGTAAAAAAGCCCCCGGTGGGCGTATATTACGTGGTCAGCTTTTCCGATACGCCACCGGTTTTAGCCGGTGGAGCGTTTGATTAACGGGAAAACTAAATTGACGAGACTATCTAATGAAACTATACATACTTCCATGGAGAAGCGATATGGCGAAGCAGCTCAAGATAAAAGACTGGTTGAGTGATTTTCTGGCCAGCAGGGAACTTGACGCCCCAGACGGCCGCCATCTGTTTTCCTACCATGCCACACCGGACGAATTTCTGACCTTGGAAGAAGGCCTAAAACAAAACATGACATTGGCCTCTAGGCTGGGCTGCCCAACCCCCTTCAGTCTGTGGAACAATGTTCCCTACTTCGATGCCGTTTTTGTGCTTTATGCCGCTTTGTGCTGGCAACAAAGATACGGAGGGACGGCATGGACGTATGACGTCATTCTGAACGGTCTGAACATCTCTCTCTCCAACCCCAGTCTGGAGCTGAGGGATATCATTGAAAGGGGGCTGAGCTTCTGGGGCCTTGCCAAAAACGAGCGAGGCTATGCCTATCTCGGAGCTATCGCACGCGAGGCCGGACTTCCGCAGAAACTGCTCGCCGAAAATAGAGGTGCCGTAGGACGCCTTCTCCATTCCGTTCTGAGAGAAGCGTTGCGTTCCGGCCAGTCCGTCAGCATCATCACAAGCTGGATTGAAAGTTGCGAGACTCTCCTGCCCAAATCCTACCGGAACGAGGAAATTATCGATCTGTTGGCCGACTCCATCAATGCCATTCTCACCATCAAGAAAAATCTCCGTGCCAGCACGCTCGAAGAGGCCATGGCCGAGCTGGACGAAAAAACTCCAGACTGGCGTTCCTGCTTTCCGCTTCCCCTCTACGACGATACCGCCCGTGACCTTCTAAACCGTCTTCTGGAAGATGCGGCGTCTTCCACACGGACGGTACAGACCGGTAGTCCTGTCTTTGCTGTCCGCAGCCTTATCAGGAATGCCGGACAGGATTGGGATATTCTGGCCCGTCTGGATATACCCTCCCGCATAGAAACCGGCATCAGCCAAGATAAGCCGCGCGTGCTCTCCATGCGCATCACCTCCGGCCAGAGGTCTTTCGAGTCCGTGCTGAAAAAACATGCAGACAGCGATTTCTATTTTTTTCAGCAAAAGAAGAATGTAACCTTTTCCAGTCCAGACGCCGTGCAAGAAATCATTGTCCGGTATATGGCACCTTCGGGCTTCTGCCTGACCCATACTTGTCCCGGTGGCACGGAACTGGACTCTGAACTGCCCTGGATTTTCGAGGGAGAGCAGTATGGTTACCGTTTCCGGCAACAGGGCGGCGGCAGTGTACGCGGAACGGTCTGTTATGTTGCGCTTGCT
>CAUHBW010000339.1 GCA_959604115.1 uncultured Bilophila sp.
GGGAGGGAAGCCCTTCTTCAGAAGGGTTCCCTCCCCCTTCCCCAATCTTCCTCCCCGCTTCCCCTTTCCGCACTCCCCACCATGAGAAAAAAGAAACGACTTCCGAGCGTTGCGCGAGAGCGGGTTGCCGCGGGCCCGGGAAACTGATACGACGGGAGAACCGCCGCCCGGAGATCGGGCGCGCCGGAGCCGGGCAGGCCTGAGGAGGACGCGCCCGGACAATACTCGGGGAGGAGAGATCATGACGCTTCGGTACCTTGAAATTTTTCTGGCCTTGGCGCGCACGCCCAACATGCGGGACGCGGCGGCAAGGCTGTTCATTTCGCAGGCGGCGGTTTCCAGCGCGCTGCGGGATTTCGAGGCGGAACTCGGCGTGCCGCTGTTCGACCGCATAGGCCGGGGCATCCGGCTCAACGACAGGGGACGGCTGCTCGAAGAACGCCTCGCCCCGCTGTACAACCAGCTCAAGAACGTCCTCTCGCTCGTGTCCAGCGATACGCTGGCGGGGAGGATACGCATCGGCGCATCGACCACGCTCTCGGACTTCGTGCTCCCGCAGGTGCTGTACAACTTCCGCATGCGGCACGATCAGGTCAGCATCGAATGCGAGGCCGGAAACACGGCGGACATCGTCCACCATGTGGAAAACGGCCTCCTCGACGTGGGCTTCGTGGAAGGGGAGGTCCACAACCTCGCCGTCGAGGTCACGCCGCTGGCGAAGGAATCCCTCGTGATCGTCACGGCGGACAAGGAACTGGCCGACGCCGGACCCTACCCCGTCGAAAAGCTCCTCGACCGCCACTGGCTGTTGCGCGAACCCGGATCGGGAACGCGCGAGACGTTCCTCCGCAAGATCACCCCCCTCGGGCTGCGTCCGAAAATCTTCCTCGAATTCGAGCACAACGATCCCATCAAGCTCGTGCTCCGCAACCCCGGCACGCTCTCGTGCCTCTCCCCCCGCGTCGTCGAACGCGAAATCAGCGCGGGGGAACTCTTCATCGTCAACGTGAGCGACGCCCGCTTCGACCGTACCTTCTACCGCGTCGAACACCGCGACCGCCCCTTCTCCCCGCTCAGGGACGCCCTCGCCAAAGCCGTTCAGGAGTGCCTCGAAGAACAGGAGCGGCTCTGTCCCCTCGTTTTGAAACGGAAGGGATGAGGATTGGGGAAAAGGAAACGTTCTGGAGAAGGGGGAAGCGCGTTCCCCCTTCTCCCCTTCAAAGACGTCTGTCCCTGTCGAATCCCCGTTCGCGGGAAGCGCGCTGCGATTTGGCGGCTCCAGAGAAATGCGGTCTCATCGAATCCCCGTTCGCGGGGAACGCGCGCCCTCGGGATCGGGGGCGTTTCTTGTTTCTTGGGAAATGAACACGGGATGGGGGCGCGCGGCGGGCCGTTCTCCGTTTCGCCGTCCGGTCTTGCCGGGCGGAAAGGCGACGGCGCGGGAGCGTTTTCCTTTCCCATGCGAGGCGGAAAGACGCCGTTGCCCGAGGAGCGGAAATTCGGGACGGAAGGCGGAAAGGAATGGGGAAAACGGCCTCCCGAAGCGGGCGCGCGGCGGAGGCCGGAAACGCCCGGTGCGGGCCGTTTTCCGGCTTGCTTCCGATTCCACCGCTCTGGACAAACGGGAACAAATAGGACTATCGTAAAAAAACGCACAAAATACGGGACAGCCAAGACACGGATGCGGAGCCGTTCGTGCTTCTTACCTTTTTTCGAGGTGCAACACCCTCTCTTGTTGGGGAGGGGAGGATTGTCATGTCGCTTACCGCACGGATACTCATGCCCATCGCGCTGGCCATGAGCATTGCCCTTACCATCGTAGCCTGGTCTTCCTACGAAGACGCCAAACGCGTCGTTTCCACCAATGTCGTCACCACCGAAACCGCCGTCGTCGAGGGCGTGAGCCGCGAGATCAGCCTGATGCTGGAGTCCGCGCGCAACTACATGCGCGTGTTCGCCCAGAATCAGGCCATTGAAACCTACGTCAGATGGCTCGACACGTGGGCCGACGACACCCCGCGGGAAACCCGCAGCAACGCCCCCGAACAGATCGCCTTCCGCAACGAGCTGCAACAAAGCGTCAGCATATACAACTACATCAACTTTCTGGCCTTTCAGGACAGGAACGGCGTTGTGGAAGCCTCGTCCGAAGAGCGTGACGAAGGCTCCCGGCGCGGCAACAGGGAGTATTTCCGCGAGGCCATGCGCGGAGACAGCGCGCTGGAAGGCCCCCTGTTCAGCTACGGGCAGGGGTTCTACATGTTCATGCTCAGCGAGCCCGTGCTGGTGCAAGGCCGGATCTCGGGGGTGCTCTCCGGCGCGATCAATATGGAATACATCGCCGAGCACATCATCGATCCCGTGACGCTGCTCGGAGAAGGCTACGTCTACGTCGTCGATCCCACCGGGCAGATCATCCTGCACCCGGATCGGGACAAGATGATCGGCAACCACATGATCGAGCAAAACATCTTCGAGCCGGTCACTTCGGGCGGTTCGGGGACGTTCAGCTACGCCGGCGACGGCGGCACCTACTACAGCACCTACAAGACTCTGCCCAACGGCTGGGTGGTCATCGCCACGGCCTCGCGAAACCTCTTCCTCACCGAACTCGACTCGATGCGCTGGCACAGCCTGCTCGTGGGCTTTCTCGCCCTGTGGTTCGTGCTGTTCGCCATGTTCCTCATCGTGCACCGCATGGTGGGGGCCTTGCGCGAAGGCGTCCACTTCGCCCAAGGCGTCGCCGAAGGCGATCTCGACCATACCTTCGACATCAGCCGCAACGACGAACTCGGCACGCTGGCGACCGCCCTCAACGTCATGGTCGGCAAGCTCAGGGACAGCTTCGCGCTCGCCGCACGCCGCACGCGCGAGGCCGAGGACGCCCGCGCCCACGCCACCGAAACCTCCCGCGAGCTTGAGGCCGTCATCGACAACGTGGACGGCGGCGTGGCCCGTTTCGCGCTTGACGGCGATCTGCGCGTGCTGTGGGCGAACGCGGGCTTCTACGCGCTTTCCGGCAGATCGAAGGAAGAATACGAAAAAGCCGGGAAGCACTGCGGCATCCACAATATCCACGCCGAGGACAGGGAGCGTCTGCTCCGGGCAATCCGGGACAGCGCGGACGACGGCAAGCCCGTGAGCGTGGAATACCGCATCAACCGCAAGGACGGCGGCGTCACATGGGCCTATCTGCGGGCGACGCGGGTGGGCGAATGGAACGGATTCCCGCTGTTTCAGGGCGTTTTCGTGGACATCACGGAGCACAAGGAAACGCTCAACGCCCTTGAAGTGGAGCAGGAACGCTACCGCATCATCACCGAGATCACCGAGGAGATCACCTTCGAGCTTGATTTCCAGACGAACACCATGACCTACTCCTCCAATTACGAACAGGTGTTCAAGCATCCGCGCATCGTCAGGAACTATCAGACCCGGGAGGCGTTCATGTCCGCCATCCACCCGGACGACTGGGCGCAGTTCGACGTCATCCAGCCGCAGTGCAAGCGGGATCACGGGCACGCGGAGTTCGAGGCGCGTGTACGCATGCCCGACGGCACGTATCAATGGTTTTCCATCTGCTTCAAGGTGTTGCAGGATCGCGAGGGAAGGCAGCTCAAGCACATCGGGCGCATGTCGAACATCAACGCCAAGAAGCAGGAGGAGAACCGGCTCCGCCGCGAGGCGCAGACGGACATGCTCAGCGGCCTGCAAAACAAGATCACCTTCGAGCAGGAGGCCGCGCAGGCTCTCGAAGGCGGCGGGCACGCCAGCCTGATCGTGGTGGACGTGGACGACTTCAAGGGCGTGAACGACACCTACGGGCACCTGTTCGGGGACGAAGTGCTCCGCTCCGTGGCCTCGACGCTGCGGGAAACCTTCCGGGCTTCGGACGTCATCGGACGCATCGGCGGAGACGAATTCGCCGTGTTCGCCCGCGCCGCCGACGACGAACAGGCCATCCGCAACCGCTGCGGAGAACTCCTCCGACGCCTCGCCTCCATCGCCTTCCCCAACGGCTACCGCATCTCCGCCAGCCTCGGGATCGGCTTCTCCCCCCGGCACGGGCACGACTACCCCACCCTCTTCTCCAGCGCGGACGCCGCCCTCTACCACCTCAAAAAGCACAAGGGCAAAGGCGGCTACGCCGTTTACGGAGAGGCCTAGGGAAAGGGAGGAAGATTGGGGGAAGGGAGGGGGAAACTTTCTGGAGAAAGT
>CAUHBW010000340.1 GCA_959604115.1 uncultured Bilophila sp.
TTGGGGGAAGGGAGGAGAAAGCCTTTCTTCAGAAAGGTTTCTCCTCCCTTCCCCCAATCTTCATGCCCCGTTACTTTTCCTCAATCTTCAGCGTCAGCTTGTCGCCGCCTTCCTCGGGCTCGTCAACCACGACGGTCCCGCCCTTGGTGAGACGTCCGAAGAGGACTTCCCCGGCCAGCGGGTCTTCGAGGGCTTCGCGCAGGAGACGCTGCAACGGGCGCGCGCCCAGCTTGGCGTCGTAGCCTTCCTTGGCGAGCCAGTTCCGGGCCGCAGGCGTCAGGGTGAGGTTCACCCGCTTTTCCGCAAGGCCCTTGCCCATTTCGGCGATGCCCTTGTCCACGATCATGCCCATCATGTCGGGCGTCAGCGCGTTGAAGGGCACCAGCGCATCCAGACGGTTGCGGAATTCGGGGCTGAATACAGCCTCCACAGCCTTGCGTCCGCGCTGCGCCGCGCTCTGCGCTTCCTTGCCCGCCGCGGCTTCAAGGAAGCCCATCGGCGTCGCTTCCATGTCCCGCACGCCCGCGTTGGACGTCAGGATCAGGATGACGTTCTTGAAGTCGGCCTTGCGGCCCGTGTTGTCCGTCAGCGTCCCGTAGTCCATCACCTGCAGCAGCACGTTGAAGATATCGGGATGCGCCTTTTCGATTTCGTCCATCAGCACGACGGCATAGGGCGTCTTGCGGACGGCTTCGGTGAGCAGGCCGCCCTGATCGAAGCCCACGTAGCCCGGAGGCGCGCCGATGAGCCGCGACACGGCATGCTTTTCCATGTACTCGCTCATGTCGAAACGCAGGAAGGCCACCCCAAGACGTTCCGCAAGCTGCTTCGCCAGCTCCGTCTTGCCGACCCCGGTGGGGCCGTAGAAGAGGAACGAACCGGCGGGACGGTCGGTCCTGCCGAGTCCGGCCCGCGAACGCAGGATCGCGCGGGTCACGATGTCCACCGCCTCGTCCTGACCGAACAGCACGGACAGCAGATCTCCCTTGAGCGTCTTCAGACGATCGCGTTCCTTGCCCGAGACGGTGCGGGCGGGAATCCCGGCCATGCGGGCCACAATGCGCTCCACGTCCTGCCGCGACACCGAGGAGCCGGGCTTGAAGCCCGGACGCAGACGCACGGAGGCCCCGACTTCGTCCATCACGTCGATGGCCTTGTCGGGCAACAGCCGATCCTGCACGTGGCGGGCGGACAGCTCCACCGCCGCCTTCAGCGACGACGCGGAATAGCGGACGTTGTGGTGCTTTTCGTAATGCGGCTGCAAGCCCTTGAGGATGTCCACGCACTCGTCCAGCGAAGGCTCCTTGATGTCCACCTTCTGGAACCGGCGGGCCAGCGCGCGGTCCTTTTCAAAGTGGTTCCGGAACTCGTCGTAGGTGGTCGAACCGATGCAGCGGAGCTTGCCTTCGGCGAGGATGGGCTTCAACAGATTGGAAGCGTCCATCGAACCGCCGCTGGTGGAACCCGCGCCCACGATGGTGTGGATTTCGTCGATGAACAGGATCGCGCCCGGAATTTTCTGCAACGCCGCGACCACGGCCTTGATGCGGCCTTCAAAGTCGCCGCGGTACCGGGCTCCGGCGAGCACGGCTCCCAGATCAAGGGAGTATATCTTGGTATCCTTGAATTCCGGCGGCACGTCGCCGCTGGCGATACGCAGGGCCAGACCTTCCGCGATGGCGGTTTTCCCGGTGCCGGGATCGCCGACGTACAGCGGATTGTTCTTGCGGCGGCGGGCAAGGATTTCAATGGAGCGGGCCAGTTCCGTTTCACGTCCGACCAGCGGATCGAGCTTGCCCTCGCGGGCGCGCGCCGTCAGATCCACGGTGTAGCGGGCCAGCGCGTCCTTCACGGACTCCGCGCCGCCTTCCGCGCCGCTTTCGGTCCCACCTTCCTCGGAAGACGCCCCGTCCTCGCCCGTGGAGAGATTCTCCAGCACGGCCAGACGGGTGATGCCCTGCTTTTTCAGGCAATAGGCGGCCCAAGAATATTCCTCTTCCTCAAGGATGGCGGCGATGACGTCGCCCACCTCGACACCGATTTCATCGTCCCGGCCAGCGCTCTTGACGTGCGCCAGCGCGTTGTCCAGCACCCGCTGGACCGCCAGCGTCTGATAGACGTCCTTGGTCGGTTCCGGGAGACTTTCCATATATGTCTTGAAAAAATGGTCGAGGGCCTGCCGCAGCACGGCGGCGCTGCCGCCGCACCGTTCGATGAGCTTCCTTCCCGCAGGTTCGGAAGCGATCCCGTAGAGGACATGCTCCAGCGTCAGATATTCGTGCCGACGCTGTTTCAGCTCCTCCACGGCAAGGCCCAGTGCCTTCTGCAAATTCTTGCCAATCATGCGCCAACCTCCTCAAGCGTGCAACGCAGGGGGTAGCCTGCCTCTTTCGCAAGGAAATGAGTTTTATCTACTTTCGTTTCGGCGATTTCATAAGGATAGACGCCAGCGATGCCCTTTCCGCGCTTGTGTATGGCCAACATGATGTTCGTCGCCTGATCCGCCGTCTTGTGAAAGACCGTCATCAAGAGGTTCACGACGAACTCCATGGTCGTATAGTCGTCATTGTGGAGAAGAACCTGATACATTTTGGGTTCTTCCACCTTCGCTTCCAGAACGACGTCCGGTTGACCGTTCGGGGCGGTGGGAAAGGGATTCTGGCTCATGGTGCAATCGTCCTTTTGAATAAAGAATAATTCCTGATAACGCGTTCGCAAGAGGTCCGCAAGCGTCCATCCCGGAAAAAATGCCGCGAGCGCGACCAACCCCGGCGAGGTACCCGTCAGTTCTTGCGGCGGAACAGCCTGTCCTGAAGCTCCACGACGGTGGCGACGCCGTCGCCGTCGCCCTGCGAGGGGAACAGGATGGGCTTGTAGCCGAGCCTGCGCGCCTGCGAAAGACGGATATCGTGCGCGGCGACGGGTCGTATCTGCCCGTTCAGGTCGACTTCGCCCCAAAGCACGGCGCGCTCGGGGAGCGGCACGTCGTAGAAGGACGACAGCATGGCCGCGACCAGCGCAAGGTCCATGCCCGGCTCCTGAATCTTCATGCCGCCGCCGACCTTGGCGTAGATGTCCACCTGCCCGAAATTCAGGCGCAGACGCTTTTCCAATACTGCCAAGATAAGATGCAATCGGTTGACGTCAAACCCCAGCCCCGTGCGCCGGGGGATGGACAGATAACTACGGGTGACGAGCGCCTGCACCTCCACGGCGAGCGGCCTCTGCCCGTCCACGGCCATGACCACCGCCGTGCCGCTCAGGGTGGCGTCGCGCGCGCCCAGAAAATAGGTCGCCGGATCTTCCACGACTTCCAGTCCCTGCCGGGCCATCTGGAACACCAGCAGTTCCTGATTCGGCCCGAAGCGGTTCTTGAGCACGCGGAGCAGGCGGAACATCTGGCGGCGGTCGCCCTCCAGCGAAATGACGGTATCCACCATGTGCTCCAGCAGTCTCGGCCCGGCGAGCGCGCCGTCCTTGGTGACGTGGCCCACGAGCACCACCGTGGTGATGCCGCGCTTGCAGGCGTCCACGATTTCCGTGGCCACGGCCCGCACCTGACTAACGTTGCCGGGCAACCCTTCGGCGCTTTCCGAGGTCAGGGTCTGCACGGAGTCCACAATCAGCAGATCGGGCGCGCCGTCCCCCTCCAGCAGCGGGAGCACGTCCTCCACCCGCGATGTGGACACCGCCAGCAGATTGTCATGGAGCACGCCGAGGCGGTTGGCCCTGTCCTTGATCTGGGGAAGGGATTCCTCGCCGCTGACGTACAGGGTCAGCTTGCCGGAGGCCGCCACCGCGCCCGCCATTTGCAGCAGGAGCGTGGACTTGCCGATGCCGGGCTCGCCGCCCATGAGCAGCGCGCTGCCAGGCACGAGTCCCTTGCCGAGCACGCGGTCCAGCGCGTCCAGTCCGGTGCCGAACGGTTCGTGCCCGTGGTCCTCGACCTCCGCCAGCGGAACGGCCTTCACCGGGCCGAGGCTGCCGATGGGCCGCTTGCGCCCGCTCTCCGAGGGAGCCGCCACCAGTTCCAGCGAATTCCACGCCTTGCACACGAGGCACTGGCCCCGCCACAGCGGCGACTTCGCCCCGCACTCCGAACACACGTATGTTTCTTTGATCTTGCTGCTCATGCGAACCTTTTGGGGGAGGTTGAAGAGGAATCGGGGGAGGGAGAGGAAACCTTTCTGGAGAAAGGTT
>CAUHBW010000341.1 GCA_959604115.1 uncultured Bilophila sp.
GAACAGCAAGGGCGCCAACGGCTGGCTCCTCGACGGCTTCCCCCGCAACATCGCTCAGGCCGAGCAGCTCCACAAGGCCATGCAGGAACAGGGCATGAAGCTTGACTACGTGGTTGAAATCGACTTGCCCCGCAATATCGCTCGCGATCGCATCATGGGCCGCCGCGTCTGCAAAAACGACGGAAACCATCCCAACAACATCTTCATCGACGCGATCAAGCCCAACGGCGACGTGTGCCGCGTTTGCGGCGGCGAACTGACGGCCCGCGCGGACGATCAGGATGAAGCCGCGATCAACAAGCGTCACGACATCTACTATGATACCAAGACCGGAACGTTGGCCGCCGCGCACTATTTCAAGGCGCTGGCCGAAAAGGGCGAAACGAAATACATCGTCCTCAACGGCCAGGGTACGATCGACAGCATCAAGGAAACGCTCATCAAGGAACTGGGCCTGAACTAGGCTTTTCTTCCTCGAAACACGGAGGGCGCGGCTGGGAAATCCAGTCCGCGCCCTCCGGCGTTTCCGGATGCCGTGAGCGGACGTTCATTCCCCCCACGCTCCCGCGAATGTCACGAATACCGCCGATTCGCAAATCATCGGGAACCGCGCGAAGAAAGCCCCGCTTATTCCCCGCCAAACCGCATGGTCAATTCAAGATGTCCCGTGTCCTCTTCCACCCCCTGCCCGACGACTTCAAAACCGTGTTTCCGGTAAAACCCGACGGCCCGTTCGTTTTCCGCATAGACCGAAAGTTCCAACGTCCCGCACATCTTTTTGGCGAGTTTGAGCAGCCGGGTACCCGTACCTTTCCCCTGATGCCGGGGCGCGACGAACAACGCCGCGAGAAAATCCTCCACCAAGGCCATGAAGCCCGTGATTTCCCCTGAGTCGTCCGTATCCACCACGATTTCGCTCAAGGGCAGATAGAGGGTCCGCATGTCCTCCACCTTGCTTTCCCAGTAGTCCTTTCCAACGAAGACATGCGCCTGAATCGACGCCTCCAGCCACAGGGCCACGACGGCCTCCGAATCCTCTTTTCTGAATGCCCGAATCATCCGATCCTCGCTCCGACAGGGGGGCGTCCCACGTCTCTGTGGACGACGCGCCTCCGTCGTGTTATGCTTTCCAATTCATAGGTTCAAGGTATGAGACTCTTTGCCCACCGGATGTGCCATGCGCTATTATCCCATTTTTTTGGATCTGTCCGGAAGGACATGCCTCGTCGTCGGAGCCGGAAGCGTCGGCTGCCGCAAGATAGCTTCGCTTCTCGCCTGTGATCCGGCACGGATCAAGGTTCTCGATCCGGCGGCCCCCGGCGAGACGCTTCAAGCGCTGCTTGAAGATTCGCGTATCGTCTATGAGCAGCGTCCTTTCATGCCCGCCGATGTGGAGGGCTGCACCCTGGTCTTTGCCGCGACCAGCGATCGCGGGACCAACGCCGCCGTGGCGGACGCCTGCACGGAACGGGGGATCGCCTGCAATTGCGCCGACGCCCCGAAGGAAAGTACCTTTATCGTACCCGCGCATCTCGAACAAGGAAACATCTCCATCGCGCTTTCCACCGGCGGAGGAAGCCCGGCACTCGCCCGCAAGATGCGTAGGGAACTGGAAAGCTGGCTCGACGGGCGGTTCACGGCGATCGGCGAACTTTTGGCGCGGCTCCGCCCCTTGGTTCTTGCCTTGCAACAAGAGACGAGGCAGAATACAACCCTCTTCCGGAACCTCGTGGAATCACCGTTGGCCGACGCGCTGCGGCGCCGGGATCGGAGTGCCTGCGAGACATTGCTGAGGGATCTGTTACCTCCCCAACTGCACCCGTACATCATGGAGTTGCTGCATGATCTTGCCTGAACTGCTGCCGGTTCTGGCCATTCACTTGTACGCCCTCGGCACGGCGGCCGTCGTGGCGGGCATCCTTGCCCGAAACGAATGGCTCAAGCGTGCCGCTCTGGTGCTTACAGTGCTTGCCTTCACAACCCACACCCTGCTTCTGGGCGTCACCTTTCTGGACGACGGCTTTTCCGGGCTGACCCGCTCCGTCTATGTCCAGATGCTGGCCTGGTGCATCACGCTCAGCGGCCTCGTCGCCTGGCTCCGCTGGCGCTATGAGGCGTTGCTGCTGACCGTGGCGCCGTTCTCGCTGCTGACCTTCCTGATCGCCCTGCTCCTGCGCCATGCCGAATCCCCGCTTCCCCCGGTGCTTTCCGGCATGACCTTCACGATTCACATCGTGGCGATATTCGGCAGTCTCGGCCTGATGGCGCTGGCCTTCGGCGCGGGCGTCCTGTTTCTCATTCAGGCCAAGACGATCAAGTCCAAGTCCAAGATGGCCGGGTTCCAGAAGGATCTGCCCGCGTTGTCCGCTCTGGACAAGATCAACGCGATGACGACGATGGTGGGCTTCCCCCTGTTTACGGCGGGCATCCTCTTCGGTTTCATTTCGGCCCGCATCAACTGGGGGACCGTCCTTTCCGGCGATCCCAAGGAATTCGTCTCGCTCATTGTCTGGGGATTGTACGCATGGCTCTTCCACCAGCGCTTCACGCAGGGCTGGCAGGGACGCAAGCCGGCGGTTCTGGCCATATGGATATTCACCGTGTGCGCGTTTTCGCTCATCGTGGTGAATCTCTTCATGACGACCCACCACAGCTTTCTGACCACACCACGCTGATATGGAACAACAAATCTATCTCATTGGGCTCAACTACCGCACCGCCGGAGTTGAGGTACGGGAACGTTTCGCACTGACGGATCACTGCTCCAAAGAGACGTGGGCCATTCCGCTCCGCCCCTCGGGCGAAGACGGCGCAGCGGAAACGACGCTGGATGAGGCGCTGATTCTTTCCACCTGCAACCGCGTCGAAATCCTCGCCGTCGGTCAGGGCGACGTTCCGGGACTCGTGCTTGAGGCATGGGCCTCCGCCAAGGGGCGGAAGGTGGTCGAGCTCTCCCCCTATGTCTATATCCATAAGGGACGCGAAGCGATCAACCACCTGTTCACCGTGGCGTCCAGCCTCGACTCCATGGTGCTCGGCGAACCGCAAATCCTCGGCCAGCTCAAGGGCGCCTATCGCAAGGCGACCATGGCGGGAACGACCAAGACCATCATCAACCGCCTGCTCCACAAGTCGTTCAGCGTCGCGAAGCGCGTGCGGACCGAAACGGGCATCGCTGCGAGCGCGGTTTCCATCAGCTACGCCGCCGTGGAGCTCGCCAAGCGCATCTTCGGCGACATGAGCCAGTATCAGGCCATGCTCATCGGCGCGGGGGAAATGGCGGAACTGGCGGCCACTCATCTCATTCAGTCCGGCATCAGCAGCGTGCAGGTCGCCAACAGAACCTACGAGCGGGCCAAGGAGCTCGCCGCCGAGTTCAAGGGGGAAGCGGTTCCCTTTGAACAGCTTTTCGACCGCCTCGCCGACGTGGACATCATCATCAGCTCCACAGGCTCGCCGGAAGCCATCATCCGGGCCCGTGACATCAAGGACGTGTTGAAGCGCCGCAAGTACCGTCCCATGTTCTTCATCGACATTGCGGTTCCCCGCGACATCGATCCCGACGTCAACAATCTGGACAACGTCTATCTCTACGACATCGACGACCTGAAGGAAGTGGTTGAAGAAAATCTGGCCCACCGCCGCGTGGAAGCGGAAAAGGCGCAGGCCATCGTCGATGAGGAAGTCGAAGCCTTCACGTTCTGGCTGGAATCGCTGGACCTGCAACCCACGATCGTGGACCTGCTCTCCCATTTTGAAACGCATGCGCAGGAAGAGCTCTACCGGACCCTGAAACGGCTCGGCCCCGTGGATCAGGCCACACGCGAGGCGCTGGAAGCCATGCTGCACGGACTGGTCCGCAAACTCTCGCACGAGCCCATCACCTTTCTGAAGGAAGCCCAGTCCGAAACGTCATCCCGGAACGTCGAGCTGATCAGACGCATGTTCGGACTCGACGAGGAGCACCCGGCGGGTCGATGTACGCGCAGGGTGCGCAAATCCGAATCCCACCATCTGTAAAGGAACGATCATGCGCTGCTATCTCGTGGACGAACTGCACCCGGATACCCTCGCCGGATTGGAAGCGGACCTGACGGCGAGAGGTTGCCAGTCCGGCATCGAAAAGCTCTATTGGATTCCGCTGGACAAGGAACAGCTCCTTCCCGTCCAGATCGAGCACGAAACCTCGTGCGG
>CAUHBW010000342.1 GCA_959604115.1 uncultured Bilophila sp.
CCTTCCCCCAGTCTTCTCCCGCCCCAATCCCCGTTCTAATAAACTTTGGTTGTCAAAAAGACTGTTTTTTTCCGTTTGCTTCTTTTTACCGAGAAGTGGTAGACAGGAGTCACGCCAATTGTTCCCTCCGGAAAGAAGAACGCTCTGGATTCGGCAACGGTTTTTTCTGTTCACCATACAACTTTTTGCACTTCAAAGGAGTCCGTCATGGAAATGTTCCCCATCATGCTTATCGCTGGTGCCTTTATGCTCGTTTCCTTCGTCGTCGGTGCTTATGGAGTTCGCAAGTACAACTAGAGAGCGTCTCATGATGAGAACGGAAAAAAGCCCCGGACAGCCCATGTCCGGGGCTTTCTGTCGTCATCGTATTGGGAAAAAAGGAACGTGGAAAGATAAAGCCCGGCACGGCGGAAGGCCGCCCGCCGCAATCCGTAAAGAGGCTCCGAGAGCCCGCGGACTCGGGAGCGAAACCGCGGAGCGGGCCGGGGCGGCCCGAAAACTCGCAAGAAAACATTTTCCCTTTTGCGCGCGACTGGTGTAGAATCATGTCCATCCGCTACCCGATGGAGTCTGCTTTATGCAGAGATGTTTTCTTGCCCTGTTCGCCTTGCTGATCCTGTGCCTGACCAGCTGCGAGAACGCTCCCCCAAAAAAACCGACGGAGGCGTTTCCCGTTCCCGTCTACAACTGGGGAACCGTCAGGGACCGGACCCTCGTCCTGTGGGGCAACCGGGACGACGTGAAACGCCCCTACCTGCTCAAGGCGTTTGACCGCTACCGGGAAAAGACGGGCAATACCGTGCGGATCGAGAGCTTTTCGCATCGGGAGCTGGCGAAGCGGCTGGCGGCCGCGTTCTCGGGCGGCGAAGGCGTGGAACAGCCCGACCTCATCCTCAGCTTCGGGGGCGTGAACATCGAGCCTCTCGACCCGGACGCCCATTTCTACGATTTCACCTCCGCGCCGTGGGTGGACGACCTCACCGACACCGCCATCAACCAGACCATCTTCAACGGCAAGGTGATCGGCCTGCCCTACTGGGAAGCCTCGGTATCCGGCATCCTCTACGACAAGGATCTGTTCCGGCAATACGGAATCGCCGTCCCCCGCACCCAGCGGGACTTCCTCGACACCTGCGAAAAGCTGTCCCGTCTGGGCGTCACGCCCCTCTACCTGCCCTTCGCGGAACCCACCATGCTCCTCTACCAGTTCCCGATGGACAGCATCCTCCGCGACCAGCGCGTCCTCGCCGCCCTCAACGAGAACAGGCTGAACTACGCCGAACTCCCCGGCATGGGCGACATCGTGGACTGGTACCGGACGATGGCCGAACGCGGCTATTTCGGAAGCGACTATATGAAGAACGGCTGGGACGGCATGGACCCCGCCATGCGCGGAGGCCGCTACGCCATGATGATCTGCTGGGACACGTGGCTGTATACGGACTTCACCGGCGATCCCTCCCGGTTCGGCATCATGCCCGCCTTCATGGGCGTTCCCGAGCAGGGCGCCTTCGAGGGCCCCAACCTCGCGCTGCTCATCGCCAACCGCCACAGCCCCCAGCTCGACGCCGCCGTCGATCTCGTCACCTTCATGGCCGATCCCTACAATTACAACGTCACGCTGGCGGGCATCTACACCGCCCCGGTCTTCAAGAACCAGATCGGCAGCGTCTCCACGCCGCAGTATCTCGAAAAGCAGCAGGAAATCGAACAGATCTACTGCGACTCCACGGCATGGACGCGCGTCCGGGGCTTTTCGCAGGCGGACGCCACCTTCATCCAGCGGCACATGCTGGACCCGGAGTACGACGCGGAAGCCTGCCTGAGGGACATGGACGCCTCCCGCATCAGGCGGGCCGGAACGAAGCCGCCCCCGGCAACCGGACGGCAACGCGAGGACATGCCCCGTGCCGAGTAATCCGCGATCCGGACGCTCCGGAAAAAAGATCCTCATCGCCGTCCTCGTCCTGTTCTGCATCGGCGCGTTCGGGGGGCTGGTGGGCGCGTACATCCACGCCTTCAACCGCCAGTTCACCGAAGAAAGCTCGACCCGCCTCGCCGAAGTCTCCGACGCCATCGTCGCCCACCTCACCACGGTGGCCAACGACACGCGGGCCATGCTCCGCGCCGTTTCCCACGCCGTCGCCTCGATAGATACCGACAAGGCCCGCCTCGACTATCTGCGCGAGGTGGCCGACCTGTTCGGGTTCGTCTACCTCGGCTATGCGGACGGGGAGGGCATGCTCCACGCCACGCTCCCGTCGGAATGCCGCTCCATCGCCGGACAACGCAGCTTCCGGGCCGCCCGGCGCGGCGAATCCACGGTTTCCGATCAGGTCCGCAAGATTTTCGCCAGCCACGCCGCCAGCGGCATCCTGATCACCGTTCCGCTGGAGCTGGACGGGCGGCGCGGCGCGCTGGTGGGCATGCTGGAAACCCGCAGGCTGCGCGAGGGCCTGAAGCTGGAAAGCTTCGGCAAGGAGAGCCGCTCCTACATCATCAACACGGAAGGCGCGGTGATCATGCGCGCCCGGAACATGGACTTCGGGAACCTGTTCATGGCCCTGCGCAACGCCCGCTTCCCCGGAGGCGGCATCGAGCGGCTCATGGACGACGTGCGGCACAGGCGGCAGGGGCTTTCAAGCTACATCGATCTCGCCGGCAACCGCCAGTACGTCTATTATCAGCCCCTGACCTTCAACAACTGGACGGCGATCACCATTGTTTCCGAACAGGCGGTGCTCTCGGCCCGCGCCGTCGCCATGACCCGCGAGCTGGCCCTCGCCGGGGTCGGGCTGGTGCTGCTGTTCATGGGCATCATGCTGTGGGCCGTGCGCGCCCACAACCTGTCGCGGGAAAGCCGGATCGCGATGGACGCGAAGTCCGCCTTCCTCGCCAACATGAGCCACGAAATCCGCACGCCCATGAACGTGGTGGTGGGCCTCAGCGAGATCATGCTGCGCGAAACCATGCCCCCGGCGCAGCGCGACCGCCTCGCCAGCATCCTCAACGCGGGCAAGAGCCTGCTCGCCATCATCGACGACATCCTCGACATCACCAAGATCGAGTCGGGCAAGTTCTCCATCATCGCGGAGCCCTACGCGCTGGAAACCGTGCTCAACGACGTGACCACCATCGCCGCCATGCGCATCGGCAACAAGCCGGTCCTGTTCTGGACGGAGCTTGACCCCGCCCTGCCGCGCGGCCTCGTGGGCGACATGGGCCGGGTCAAGCAGCTGCTCGTCAACATCGTGGGCAACGCCGTCAAGTTCACCGAGCGCGGTTCCGTGCGCCTCATCCTCGGCGGGCGGCGGATGGGCGACGTCTGGCAGCTCCGCATGGAGGTGAAGGACACCGGCATCGGCATCCGCGCCGAGGACATCGACAAATTGTTCATCAGCTTCAATCAGGTGGACACCAAACGCAACCGCAACGTCAAGGGAACCGGCCTCGGGCTGGCGATCTCGCGCAGGCTCTGCGAAATGATGGGCGGGACCATCGAGGTTTCCAGCGCCTACGGACGCGGCTCGTCCTTCGTGATGGCCATCCCGCAGGGCGTGGACGACCCCGCCCCGCTGGTCGCGCCCCTGCCCGGCGGCGTGTCCCTGCTGCTCTGCGAGACGTGCGAAACCATGCGGGAGTTCGAAGCCGAAACGCTTCGGCTCGCCGGGGCCCGGTACGAAATGTGCGACACGCCCGAGCTGTTCCGCGAACGCCTGCGCAACGGCGGGCACACCCACGCGCTGGCCCCGCGCGCCGTCCTGCGCGGCCTGCCCGAACCGGACGGCGTCCGCCTCATCGGCCTGCTCGGCCTTCAGGACGGCTCGTCGCTGGACATGGAAGGCACGAACATCTACCGGCCCCTGTTCGCCCTCCAGCTTCCCCGCGCGCTGGACGCCGACGCCGGACGCCTCCCCGGACGCGCCGGACTGGGGCGGAAGGCGATGGAGCCCCTGCCCTTCGTCTCCATCCTTATCGTGGACGACAACGAAATCAACGTGCAGGTCGCGGAGGGGCTGATGGCCCCCTACGGCATGCGCATGGCCCACGCCTTCTCCGGGGCCGAAGCCCTGCGGGCCGTGCGCGGACACGACTTCGATCTGGTGTTCATGGACCATATGATGCCCGAAATGGACGGCGTGGAAACCA
>CAUHBW010000343.1 GCA_959604115.1 uncultured Bilophila sp.
CGTCCTCTGTCTCGGCCTCCACTGGTGGACGCGTCAGCTTCCGAACAAAAAAAAAGGGAGAGAGACCGGGGGAGCAAACTTTCTGGATAAAGTTTCCTCCCCCGGACCCCCTCCTTCAAAGACTTTCGACCTTATCGAATCCCTGTTTTCAGCTTTCCCGTTTTGTTTTCTGTCGGAAAAATGGCGGACGAAAGGCATCTTGAGAAAGAGATGTCTCTCGTCCGTCATTGCTTTTTGTGACTGTAACGGAACAATGTCTGTAAAAAGTTCGTTAAGATCTTTGATATGAGAGAAAGACGTCGAATCTTCCTCTCGGCGGGGAAAGCTGTAGAGTTTCTCCCCTCTCAAGGCGAAGGGTAATATTATCCTTTCATCAGATCCGCGACGGCGCGGAGGCCGAGAAGGTAGCTGTCCGCGCCGAATCCGGCGATGGACCCTCGGGTAACGGTGGAGAGTACGGAGAAGTGGCGGAAGGACTCGCGCGCGTGTACGTTGGACATGTGTACCTCCACGACCGGAATGCTGAGGATCGCCAGCGCATCCATGATCGCGTAGCTGTAGTGCGTCCACGCCCCGGCATTGAGCACGATGCCCCCCGTGCCGTCGCCGTGCGCCTCCTGTATCCGTTCCACGAACGCGCCTTCGAAGTTCGACTGGAAAAACGAAACCTCCACTCCGAGTTCGTCCGCCAGAGCGGCGATTTTTCCGTTGATGTCCTCAAGCGTCTCGGTCCCGTAATGTCTGGGATCGCGTTTGCCGAACATGTTGAGGTTGACGCCGTGCATGACCAGAATGCGTGTCATCTGCTTGTTTCCTTTCAAGATGTTGTCTGCGGAAAAACGGAGGGGCCTGCGTTTCGGCGCGCCCCCGTGCGCCCAGCATAGGCAAAAGGACGGCGGAAAACCAGAGCGGCCCGCCCGCCTTTCCGGGAAGGAGGCCGTTTCCGGGCTTGCCAAATGGAGTGAAATCAATAGAGTGGAAAAGAAAAGACGGATATCCCTCGGAGGGAGGGAGATGCGGTCAGGAGGAGTGTCGAATGAAGCAATGTCTGGTGATGCAGCATGTCGCTTTTGAGGACATGGGCACCTTCGCGCCCGTGCTGGAAGACGAGGGATTCTCCATCCGGTACAGTTCGATAGCGGACGCTCCCACGGAGGAGGAATGGCTGAACGCCGACCTCGCCGTGGTGCTCGGCGGCCCCATCGGCGTGTACGATCAGGTGCTCTATCCGTTTTTGAAAAACGAACGGGCGTTCGTGCGGCAACGGCTGGACTCGGGCAAGCCGCTCCTCGGCATCTGTCTGGGCGCGCAGCTCATCGCCGCCGTGCTGAAGGCCCGCGTGTATCCCGGCAAGGGCAAGGAAATCGGCTGGGGCGGCATTGAGCTGACCGAGGCGGGCAGGCGGTCGCCGCTGCGTTTCCTCGACGGCTACAAGCCGGTCCTGCACTGGCACGGCGATATTTTTGATCTGCCGGAAGGGGCCGAACTCTTGGCCTCCACGCCCATGACGCCGCATCAGGCGTTCCGGGTCGGCAACCGCGTGCTGGCCTTGCAGTTCCATCCCGAAGCCGACGCCGATCGGCTGGAAAGCTGGCTCGTCGGGCATGCCTGCGAACTGGCGCACGCCGCCGTCGATCCGCGCCGTTTGCGTCAGGAAACCAAGCGCGTCGGCGCCAACGCCCGCGAGGCCGGACAGGCCATGCTGCGGGATTGGCTGGCCCAGTGGTAGGCGCATGAACCGTATCGAACGGGACGCGCAGCCGGAATTCCGGTTGCGCGTCCTTTTTTGTGATTGGGGGAGAGAATGAGAATGTGACTGGAATGTCACTTTGATCGGCAGATTGGGCGGGCGGGAAAGAGTTTTTCGGGAAAAGGGCTCGGGGAATGTTCCGCGTCCGCATGGCGTCCGCCGGGGATCGCCCCCGGCGGGGCGGCCTTCCGCCGTCATTCCACGGCGAATTCGTACTGCGCGAGCTTGTCGAGGACGGCGCACATGGTGATCGCCATCATCCCGGAAAGGAAGGCGACCCGTTCCTTGGGCAGTGTGTCGAGAGCGTCGGTGCCGAGCAGCCGCTGGTAGAACAGCGCGGGGCACTGCTTCTGCTGGTTCTGGGCCATGAGGCGGATGTAACCGGAAAAGGTATCGTCGATGAAGGCTTCGATCTGTTCGGGCGTGTACTGGGCGACCTGCGACAGCAGAGTGCGGGTGCTCCGCAGGTATTCCGCCATGACCTGATTGGAGGCCTGCGCCATGAGTCCGTAGACCACGGCGGCGTGGACGAAGCCGTACCACTCGCGGACGAGCGCCTTGCGGGCGGTTTCGTCGTCGTGGGGAATGCCCGCGCGGTCGGCCATTTCCATCAGATCCTGTTCGCGGGTGTTGATCTCGAAAAGGATGCAGGCGGCCTGTACGGCCTGTTCGGGAGTGAGCGTTCTGGTCTGTTCTGACATGCGCGATTCCTGACGGGCGGGGCACCCGGAGGATGTTCCGCCGGAGATGCCGCGCTATTCGATTTCGGTTTTGCTGTCCTTGGCATGGAACGGGTTGAAGGAAACCTTTTCCTTGAACAGGGTTTCAAGGTAGGACAGCGCGTTGTCGCTGTTGGTCTGTCTGATGCCGATGGCTCCGTAGGAGAAATTCACATGGAACTGCTTGGAGCGGCCTGTTCCATAGCCGATTTCCATAAAACATTCCACCAGCGAAATGGGCTTGATGCTGATCGGGATGAAGGTGAAGGCGCTCTTGTCCTCGGTGTAGATGCACACGGCGGCGAGCATTTTGTGGTCCACGATGCGGAAAGGGGCGGTCTGGTCGGGTAGAGGCTTGCAGGTTTCGTCGATGCGCAGCGGAACCACAAGATCCGTCTGTTTGCAGCCGATGGCGAACTCGAAGAGTTCGACGAAGGTGAGGAGCTGGCTGTACGCCGCACTGCGGTATTCTTCCTCAATCTTTTGCCGTTGCTCGAACATGGAACAGATTTCTGCGTATACGGACATGGCTTGCTCCTGTGGATGTAGTTCGTCGGGCGGGTCTTGCCGAATGACGCGCTGCCGTACCCGGGAGACAAGGGGCGCGGGCGTTCACGGAGCGGGGGAAACCTGTCGTTTACTGTGTGGTTGGGAGAAGGTTCCGAATGCGGAACGGCGATGCGGAATGCCGGAAAAGGTTTCCCCCTTCTTACCGACAGCATGCAGGAAAGCGGCGCGATGATCAAGAGGCGGGATGTAAAAGAACGTCCCGCAAGAGGGCCGCAAGGCGCGAATGCAGTCGCCATACGTCGCCTCGCTCCGCAGCGGGCTTCCCGAAACAGAGAAAACCGTCGGGGAAAACGGGTCGGTACGTGAGGCGTTCCTTTCCGCCGGACGGGCCGTCGTTTAGGGGTTTCGGAGTCCCATCCGCCGGAAACGGCGGCCGGAAGCGTTCTCTCCCAAAGCTCTCAAGGTTCTCATCGGATATATAATGGAGCTTTCCCGTCATTCACGGCACCTTTTGCGCTAGGCAGAAAACGAACCGGGAGGTTTGCCATGCGTAAACTGATTGCTGTGACCTATGATACGGAGTTCAAGGCCGAGGAAGTGCGTCTCGCCTTCCTGAAAATGCAGAAATCCTATCTTGTTTCGCTTGAGGACGCGGTCGTCGTCGAGAAGAAGCAGAACGGCAAGGTCAAGCTGCACCAGATGTACAACCTGACCGCCAGCGGCGCCGTGGGCGGCGGATTCTGGGGCGTGCTCATCGGCCTGATTTTCATGAACCCGCTTCTCGGGCTGGTCGTTGGGGCCGGTGCGGGCGCCGTCGCCGGCGCGTTGAGCGACGTGGGCATCAATGACGATTTCATGAAGCAGTTGGCCGAAAAGCTGACGCCGGGCACGTCCGCCCTGTTCGTGCTGGTCGATTCCGATCTGACCGACAAGGTGCTCGACGCCCTGCGCGGCACCGGCGGCACGGTGCTTCAGTCCTCGCTTTCCCATGAGGACGAAGCCAAGCTGCAAGCCGCGCTCACCAGCGCACGGGCGGCCCAGCAGGACACGGACGCCCCCGCCCCCGCCGACAAGTAGGCGGGCTCTCCGAAAAGGCAGTATGGAAAAGGCCGCTTTCGCAGGAAAGCGGCCTTTTTTTGTGCGAAACC
>CAUHBW010000344.1 GCA_959604115.1 uncultured Bilophila sp.
GAGGTTCGCGCTTCGCCGAGCTGGGCATAGACTTCCTTGGACACGCGCAGGCCGTAGGACATGTCCGCGTTGCAGCAGAGGACGAGCAGGAGCGTGAGGCTCATGTGCACATGGTGGTTCCAGTGATCGAGGTCGAGGTGAGCCGGATAGGCCATGTTGAGGTATTCCAGTTGGCTGGACAGGGAGCGGAGCGTTTTGGTGAGCCGGGCGTACTGCGTTCTGATGTACAGGGTTTCGGCTACCCGACGTTCCAGCGCGTCGATGATGTCGTTGAAGGCGTCCATTTTGGTTTTGAGAGAGAGGATTTCCTGCGGGTACAGGCCGGAAGCCTCGAGTTCGGCCAGCGTGCCCGTCAGTCCGTCGATGCGCCGCCGCAGGGCGTTGAGCCGATCCGTAAGCATGAGTTCGCTGTCGCTCTGCGCCAGACGGAAGCTCATGCCCCTGATCCATTCGCATTCCCGGACCAGCGTGGCCGTGGCGGTCAGAGCAGGGATTTTTTTGTTCGCGGAAAGATTGGTGACGTCGGTGAAGTCTCGGAACGCGAACAGAAGTCCTCCGGCGAGGAGCAGGAAGGAAAAGGCGAACAGCATGAGCGGCATGCTGGCGGTCAGGGCGATGCCCCACGGCCTCCGCGTACGCATGGGATCTCCTAGCGTTTGTCCACGGCGTCCAGCGGGGACAGGATGCCGAGTCCCGTCGTCTCCAGATGCAGGACGTCGGGGGAATGGATGATCAGATACGGTATGGCGGCCAGCCACAACGCGGGATGGTCGTCGGCGACGAGACGCTGGAAACGGGCGTAAAGGGCCTGCCGTTCCTTGGGATCGACGGCGGAGGCGGCCTGCCGGAGCAGCGGCGGCACGGCGGGATTGTCGTAGCCGCCCGTGTTCGACCATATGGTGCCCCGAGCGATGGGATTCGGCATGTAGAGGCGGTGGATGCCTATGACCGGATCGTGCCAGGCGAACAGGCCGTCGAGCGTGGCCTGATAGAGTCCGGTGGTGACCCGGTGTACCCATTCCTTGAAATTCGGGGAATCATGGACCTGCACGTCGATGCCCACACGTTCAAGATCGCCCCGCAGCACTTGCAGCACGGAGGGGAAAAAGTCGGCTCCCGGAATATAGTCGATGGTCATGGTGAAACGCGTGCCCTCGGGACCGCGCGGATAGCCCGCCTCGTCCAGCAGCCTGTTGGCGCGGCCGATGTCCGTACGGGACGGGATCGGGGAGAAATAGGGCGCGCCGGGTGGAATGGGGCCGTATTGGGGGATGAGCTTGTTTTCAAGGTTTTTCGCAAGCTTGGGAAGATCGACGGCGAGAGCCACGGCTTCGCGGACCTTTTGCTCGGAAAAGGGCTTTTTTCGCAGGTTGTATTCGATGCGCATGTGGGCGTTCAGCAGGGGAACCGTTTGCGTCCGGAACGATGCGAGTGGATGGCCTCGGGTGAAGTGCTTGAGAAAGGGAGGCGAGACGAACGGGCAGACGTCCACGCCCCCGCAGGCGAGCGCGGAAGACACTTCCGACTGGTCCCAGAAAAAACGGTAAACGATGCGGTCGAGCAGCGGCCTGCCGGGTAGAAAAAAGCGGGGATTGCGCTTCAGCCTGAGTTCCTGATTCGGGTTGAAGGTTTCCAGCATGAATGGCCCCGAGCCTATCGGATGCAGGTTGGCGGGATGGGTGGGCAGGGGGGTGCCGTCTCCGTAAACGTGTTTGGGCAGAATCGGTACGAGTGAGGGAATCAGGATCCTGGGCAGGACGGGGTAGGGGCGGGAGAGTCGGATCAGCACGGTATACGGGTCCGGCGTTTCCACGGCGGCTACGGGTTCCAGCATGGGATGGAAAGGGTGATGGCGTTTTCCGGCGAGGATGGAAAAGGCCACGTCCTCGGCTGTGACGGGCGTTCCGTCGTGAAACGTGGCGTTTTCCCGCAGCCGGAAGAGGAATGAGAGCCGATCCCGGCTTTCCGTCCACGAAGAGGCCAGATAGGGAAGAGGCGTTCCGTCCGGGGCCAGCCGGGTGAGCCCGGCGAAGAGCTGCGCGCCGACGGATCCGACCAGCTGGCCGGTCAGAAGAAGGGGATTGAAGTGCGGAGGTCTGGCTGCGGCGATGACGAGTTCATGGGGCGCGGCTCTGCCCACGAAGGCCAAAAACAGGATCAGCATCAGGGAGAAAAGCGGGGAGAATAGGCGGGTTGGGCGGCGCATCACTGGCCCTGCATCTGGATAAGGCCGTTTTGCAGAGCGAACATGGTGACTTCACGCACGTTGCGCAGGCCGAGCTTGCGCATGAAATTGGTACGGTGCGTGACGACTGTCTTTTCGGCGATGTCGAGTCCCCCGGCGATTTCCTTGTTGGAGTGGCCTTCGGCGACCAGTTTCAACACCTCGCGTTCCCGGTGCGTCAGCCTGTCCAGCGGGGATTCGGTTTCGGCTTCCTCGTCCTTCAGGTAGGAGCCGACGAACGAACCTGTCATTTCCGTACTGATGTAGTGGTTGCCCCTGAGCACGGACTGGATGGCGAACAGGAATTCCTCGGCGTCGGCGGATTTGAGAAGGTAGCCGTGCGCTCCGGCGCGAAAGGCGGTGCGCAGGTGGTCGGGGGTGGCGTGCATGGAGATGACCAGAATGCGCGTTTCGGGGCAGGCTTTGCGGACCTTGGGGATGACTTCCAGCCCGTCGCGGCCCGGCATGGACAGATCGAGAAGCAGTAGAGCGGGACGCAGGCTGACGGTGGTGTCCACGGCGGACAGGCCGTCCCCCGCCTCCCCGACGACTTCAAGATCGTCCCGGAGCGACAGGATCTGTTTCAGCCCGCTGCGGAACAGGGCGTGATCTTCGGCGATGACGATGGATACGGACATGGGAGCCTCCGGTCATTGGAACGACATTAGAATAGAGTGAATCCCACTAGAGGACAATAGGCGTTTTTTTCAGGCGTTCTAGGGTGTGCACCCGATTGTTCCGCACGGCGAAACTGCCCATAACGGATATGGCTCCCCGAAGCGGGAGGAGGGACATTTACTGAAGGAGCGGATATGAAGACCCGAAGCAGGAAGCATATGGTGTCGTTTGCGGCGGTCATGGCCTTGGTTCTCGGCGGAGGCATGCAGCTGTATGCGGCGGACAGGCTGGCGGACACGGTCTACCATAACGGTAAGGTTTACACCATCACGGAAACGATGGAAGAGGTCAAGGACGTCAAAAACGCCAAAAAGGCCGATGTCGTCGCCACACTGGAAGGCAAGATCGTTTTCGTGGGTTCCAAGTCCGACGCCAAAAAGAAGGGGTATTTTGACGACGCCAGGGTCGGCAAGATCGTAGACCTGCGCGGCAAGACCATGCTGCCCGGCTTCATCGACGGTCACAGCCACTTCCCCGGCGACAGCTCCATCGATCTCTACTATGTAAATTTGAACTGTCCGCCGCTCGGTCCCGTCAACACGATGGACGATCTGATCGGTCTGATGAAGGCCAAGGCGGACAGCACGCCCGACGGCTATTGGGTGCAGGGGGCGAACTATGACGATTCCCTGCTCGCCGAAAAGCGCCATCCCAACCGGTACGATCTCGACAAGGCCAGTCCCAGCAAGCCCATCAAGGTGATGCACAGCTCCGGTCACATGTGTGCGGTCAACGGTATCGTCATGGATTATATCATGGCGACGCAGGGCACGGTCGAGAACGTCAACGGGGCTTATCTCTTCAAGAAGAACGACGGGACGTATGAATCCGGCGTCGACATCGACCAGAGCACCGGCATTCCCACCGGCGTACTCCGCGAATCCGCCGGAACGCTCAGCAACGGTTTCACCGCGAAGAATATGCCGATGGACAACGACTGGCTGAACGCCCGAGGTTCCCAGAAGTATGCCGCGGCGGGCGTCACCACCGCCGACTGCGGCGGCACGGGCATCGCCGCCGTCGTTCCCGGCTATCAGCAGTCCATCAAGAACGGCTTGCTGAACGTGCGCGTGGTCGCGCACCCCTCCATCTGCACCACCGCCAACCACAAGGCGTTGAAGTGGGACCTCAACGGCACCGAAGACCCCGCCGCCAGCAGCAAGAACCCGGCTTCGCTGTTGGATGACAAGCCCACCGCCGATTCCCCCAATACCGGCGCGGA
>CAUHBW010000345.1 GCA_959604115.1 uncultured Bilophila sp.
CGACGACATGTAGTTGGCGTTTGAGTTGATCAAAGATTGGAGGGGGGAGAGGCACCCTGTCTCCAGACAGGTGCCCCCTCCCCCCTCCAAACCTCCCCCCTCTCCCTCCCAAGACTTTCGTAACGGGCCTCAGATCCGCTTCGTGCGGCATGGCGGGCCCGTCCGGCGCGCGTCCTTCGTGCGGGGAAAAAGCCCGCTCCGGCGTATGGCGATCCTTCTTCAAAAGAAATTCTTTGAAACCCGTGTGCCAAAGATGAAAGTCCGATGATACGGGAACGCCGACGACAGGGATTCGATAAGGTCGAAAGTCTTTGAAGAAGGAGGGAAGGGGGTCCGGGGGAAGGGAGGGAGTAACATTCTTCAGAAAGTTTCTCCCTCCCTTCCCCCGGTTCTCCATTTTCCTTTATGCGCAGGGATGCCATGAAACTGACAACGACGTCGCCGTTCTTTTCCGTAGCGTTGCTGCTGGTGTCGATGCTGTCGATCCAATGCAGCGCGTCGCTGGCGAAAACCGTGTTCCCGATGGTCGGCCCGGCGGCGACCACGGCGTTGCGGCTGCTGTTCGCGGCGCTGGTGCTGATTCCGGTGATGCGCCCGTGGCGGGCGAAGCTGACGCTGCGGGACTGGCAGCCCATCATCCTGTACGGGCTGTCCACCGGCATCATGAATATGTGCTTCTATCAGGCCATCAGCCGCATCCCGCTGGGCGTGGGCGTGGCGCTGGAATTCACCGGCCCGCTGGTCACCGCGATGATCGGTTCGCGCCGCCCCGTGGACTTCCTGTGGATCGCGCTGGCGATGGGAGGGCTGTATCTGTTGTTGCCCATCCACGAGTTTTCCGGCAACCTTGATCCCGTGGGCGTGGCCTTCGCGCTCGGGGCCGGATTCTGCTGGGCCATGTACATCTTTTTCGGCAAGCGGGCCGGAAACGCCGGAGGCGGCGCGTCCGTGGCCCTCGGGATGATCGTCGGGGCCTGCGCTGCCTTCCCCTTCGGATTCGCGGCGGCGGGAACCTCCATGTTCTCGTTGTCCGTCCTGCCGCTGGCCCTGCTGCTCGGCGTCTTTTCCTCGGCCCTGCCCTACGCGCTGGAAATCGTCGCCCTGAAACAGCTTCCGTCCCAGACCTTCGGCATCCTGATGAGCCTCGAGCCCGTCCTCGCGGCGTTGTCCGGCTTCGTATTCCTCGGCGAACGCCTGACCTTCGAGCAGTGGATCGCCCTCGCCTGCATCATTGTGGCTTCCATCGGCGCAACCCTGACCATCCGCAAACGTTGAAACGTCCCGCAGGAGAAACGCATGGAACTTCCCCGCAAACAGGCCGAAACCGTCCGCAAGGCTCTGGAGCACTGGCGGGACGAGGGCTTGCTCGACGAAGCGACCGGCAAACGGCTTCTGGACGATCTGGTTCCCATGTCCTTCGACTGGCACCGGCTCGGCCGCTACGCCATGTGGACCTCCGTGGCGTGCATCCTGATCGGCGTGGTGTCCCTGTTTACCGACAGATGGCTCATCGAGTTCATCGAACGATTCATCACCCTGACGGGCCTCGGGCGTTGCGTGCTCCTGTGTCTTGCGGCGGCGGGGCTGTTCGTCCGGGGGGCGCGCCTGCGCGCCCGTTCGCCCGAAAAGCGGCTGACCTCCGAAGCGGTTTTCTTTCTCGGCGTGATGGCCGTCGCCGGAGCCCTCGGCTTTTTCGCCGACTGGCTCAGGGACTACGCCCATGTCTATGACCTCGGTTCCGGCTTCTTTCATGGCCTGTTCCTGATCGCCGCGCTGGTGTACGGCGTCCTCGGGCTGACGCTCGACTCCCGGATGATCTGGATTTTCTCCCTGCTCTCCATCGGGAGCTGGCTCGGCACGAGAACCGGCTACGATGCCGAAACCTACGCCCTGCACATGCCCTATCCCACGCATTTCACGCTGTTCGGGCTGGTTCTGTGCGGCCTGTCCGCGCTCATGAAGCGGAGTAGCTTTTGGCCCCGTCTGGCGGCCTTTGAACGCAGCACGCTGTCGCTGGGACTCCTGTACCTGTTCGTCAGCCTGTGGTTCATGTCCATCTTCGGCCGGGACTGCGATCTGACCGCATGGATGCACGACCGCCACATGGCCCTGCTCTCATGGTCCCTGCTGTTCGGCGCGGCGGCCTGCGCCGCAATCTGGATCGGCGTCAGGCGCGACGACGGCATGCTGCGCGGATATGGGCTTGTCTTTTTGTTCCTGAACCTCTACACACGCTTTTTCGAGTATTTCTGGAGCAGCCTCAACAAGGGGCTTTTCTTCCTCATTCTCGGCGTGACGTTCTGGGTGCTCCACTCGCACGCGCAACGCCTCTGGAATCCGGGGAAAAAGAACGCGTCATCCCCAAAGGATTAACGGATTGCCATGTACATGCTTACTTTGATCTCGGCCTTCATAGGTCTTTACGTCGTCATCCGGCTCATCCTGCCCACGGGCATGAACTGGTTCCTGAAACTCGTCCTCAGTCTGCTGACGCTGGCCTGCGCGGAAAGGCTCGCCCTGACCGATTTCATGTACGGCACGCTGAACGCGTTCATGCCCCAGCCCGTACAGCTCGTCTCCGGGTTCCTGCATTCCGCGGTGTTCCTCCTGTTCCTGCTGGTGCTGGCGCGGGACGTGCTCCTGCTGCTGACGTGGCCTTTCCGTCGCGGCGGAGGGCGGCAGCGCAAGATTTTCTACGGACGCAAGGAAAAGAAGGCCGCCTCGGGCCTCGGAGCGTTCGCGCTGGCGCTGCTGGCTCTGGCGCTCGCGGGCTACGGCATGCGGGAAGCCCTGCGCGTGCCCGTCGTCCGGGAAGTCCGCATGCAGATTCCCGGCCTGCCGGAAGCGTTGAACGGTTTCCGCATCGCCCAGCTTTCCGATCTGCATATCGGTCCGGTGTTCAACCGGCAATGGCTGGCCGACGTGGTGGCCCGGACGGATTCGCTGAATCCCGACCTCATCGTCATCACGGGCGACGTGGTGGACGGCCCCCCCTCGCGCCTTGCGGAGGAGGTCGCGCCGCTGGCGGATCTGAAGGCTCGGAACGGCGTCATCCTCACGCTGGGCAACCATGAATACTACTCCGGCGTGCAGCAGTGGATGCCCGTATTCCAGAAACTCGGGCTCAAGGTGCTGGCCAACGAAAACACGCAGATACGGGTCAAGGGCACTCCGTTGGCGATCGCGGGCGTGACCGACGCCAAGGCCCTCGACTGGGGGATGGAAGCGCCCGATCCCGTCAAGGCGCTTTCCGGCCTGTCCAATGACATGATCAAAATCATGCTCTCGCACCGTCCCTCCCTCGCGCCCGAAAGCGCGAAGGCCGGAGCGTCGCTCCAGCTTTCCGGGCACACTCACGGCGGGCTGGTCCTGCCCCTGACGCCCCTCGTGGCGGCGTTCAACGGCGGGTACGTCAGCGGAATGTACGCCGTGGACGGCATGCCGCTGTACGTGTCCAACGGCTCGGGCCTGTGGGGCGGCACGCCGCTGCGCCTGTTCGTGCCCTCGGAAATCACGCTGATCACCCTGACGGGAGCGGGACTCGACGCAAACTAATGCGTCCTTCCGGCTTCTCGTTGACACCCATGGAGCGGCGGTGCTAGCATTCCTCCTGAAAAATCAACCGATACCGGACAGGAAAAACTATGGAAGAAGATGCGTTCTCGCAGGCGGCAAACGTTGTCCTGCATCTGGACAACGGGACCGACATGCGGTTTTCCGGGCGTCCTTTCGCGGGAGGTTCGTGGTTTGACGAAGAAACCGGCGAACTGACGCGCCAGAAGCTCTACGCCACGGAATCGGGCGAACACGTCTATTCCATCGTGACCGGGCAGGGGCAGAGCCGCAGCCGCCGGGCCTACCGCGTCGCGCTGCACGGCGAAGCCTGCACCATCAGCGACGGGCGCACCGAAATGACGCTCGACCTCGAAATGCTCATGCTTGCCGTCCGCGCCCTCTCGGGACTCGAAAAGGACGACGCCCCCACCCTCGACATAGTCGAGGAGACTCTCCGCGCCGCGAATTGCTGAAAGATTGGGGAG
>CAUHBW010000346.1 GCA_959604115.1 uncultured Bilophila sp.
GTGTGGGGTGGGGGGGGGGGGTTGGGGCTTTGCCACCCCCGACCCCTGTGGTCCCCCCCCCCCCCCCCCCCGGCGGGCCCACCCCGATCACAGCCCTCCCGATCCCGACCTCGCAGCTCGACATCGCCGTGGCCCTCGCGCACAGCGGCGCGCTGCTGCCGGTGCTGCACCACCTGCCGCGCAAGGACTGCAACATCTCGCTCGGCTACCCGCTGGAGCGCTCGCTCCTGTTTCGGCTGCTGGAAACCGTGCTCGACGCCCGCAACCGCCGCCAGCCGGGCGGCATGACCCACTGGAAGGCGCTCGCCGATCTCGTGCGCCATCCCTACCTGCGCCTGCTCGAAGCCAACGGCGTCTCCCTGCGCGACGTGTTCCAGAACATGGAAACCCGCCTCCGCAACGGCGGCCGGTACGCCGATCCCCACGCCGTCGCCGAAGGCGCGCTGGACGACTTCTTCGCCGACGCCGCGCCCGACGTCGCCGACGCCATGCCCGCCGTCCGGGAACTGGTGCGACGCCTCCTGCGCGATACCGTGGACACGTGGGCCCGCGCCGAATCGCTCGGCGGACTCGCGGACGCCCTCTCCGGCCTGTGCGACACCCTGCTCGTCTACGGAAGCGGCAACGACGAAACCGGCACGGGCAGCGGCAGGACCGACATCTGGTCGCGCTTCCCCATCGACGCGGAATGCCTGTTCCGCCTCATGCAGCGGGTCATCCCCGCCCTCAGGGACAACGGCATGGCTGATACGCCCCTGCCGTGGTCGCTCATGCAGGCCATGCTGCTGGAACTCATCCGCGCCGAACGCGTGCCCTTCGAGGCCGACCCGCTGACCGGCCTGCAAGTGCTCGGCATGCTGGAAACCCGATTGCTGCGCTTTTCCCGCGTCTTCCTCGTGGACGTCACCGACGACCGCCTCCCCGGCGCGCCGATCCGCAGCCCGCTCCTGCCGGACAGCCTGCGCGCCCTGCTCGGCCTGCCCGACACCCGGAACCGCGAACAGCTCGCGGCCTACACCTTCCACCGTCTGCTCGCCGGAGCCGACGAGGTCTGGCTGTACTGGCAGGAAGGCGTGGAAACCTCGGGACTGTTCGACGGCAAGAAACAGCGGAGCCGCCTTGTGGAAGAACTCATCTGGCGCGAGGAGCAGGCGCGCGGTCACCGGCTGAAACCGGGACGAGAGCCGCTCCGCACCGCCTCCCTCGACGTGCGCCCGCCGGTCAGGACGCGCAAGGCCGTCCCCAAGACCCCGGTCATCCGCGAACAGATCGCCGCGTCCCTCAAGCGTCCGCTCTCGGCAACGCGGCTGGACGCCTATCTGACCTGTCCTCTGCGCTACTATTACGAGCGGCTATGCGCCATCGCGCCCATCGACGAAGTGAACGAGGACGACGATCCGGCGGCGGTGGGCGTGCTTCTGCACGGCGTGCTCAAGGATTTCTACACGCCCGCCGTGGGCAAGACCGTGCGCCGCGACGCGCAGTCCGGCGATCCCGATCTGCCCGCCCTCGACGAAAAGGCCCTCCGCGCCCTCTTCGGAACCGCCCTTGAGGCGTCCGGGCTCTCCGACGCCCTGCCCCCGGAAAGCGCCGCCATGCTGTCCGTCACCGGACCGGAACGGCTCGCCCTGTTCCTGCGCGCGCAGCCGGAACAGACCGAGGTGCTCGCGCTCGAAGAGGAGTACGACGCCGAAATCGAAGTCGGCGGACGCATCCGGCGCCTCACCGGCAATCTCGACCGCGTGGACTGGCGGGAACAGGAAGACGCCGACGGCACGTCGGAAGAGGGAGCCGTCATCCTCGACTACAAGACGGGACGCATCAGGGCCCTGCGTTCGGACATCTGGTCGGACGACGCCTTCTGGGAAACCTTCTCCCAAGATCGGGCCGCGGACGCGGCTTCCGAGCCGGACCCGGATCGCGATCTGCTGCCGATGCTGGCGCAACGTATTCCCACAGTGCAGTTGCTGTATTATTGTTATCTATATGGACAGGCCACGGGAAAATCCGTGCTCGACGCCGCGTTCGTCGCGCTCGGCGAAGACGGTACGGAACGCCCTCTGTTCGGGAAGTCCATGTCCGCCGAAGAACGGGAGCGGGCGCTGGAACGCATCCCGCAGCTCATCGGCTTCATCCTGCTGCACATGGAGCGCTGCCCCGAATTCCGCCCGCGGGAAGGCGCGCATTGCCGCTGGTGTTCCTGGAAAAATGTGTGTATCATACCCTCCCAACATGAAAACCGGGCATGATAAAGGGAAAGGGATTCCTGTTTCCCGTCTGCCCGTAACCACCATACAGAGACCTCTAGGAGGTTCCTCATGTCTTTTCCCACTCTGCGCATAGGCGATCTCGTCGCTAAAACTCCTATCGTTCAGGGCGGTATGGGCGTCGGCATTTCTCTTTCCCGCCTCGCCTCCGCCGTCGCCAACGAAGGCGGCATCGGGGTCATCGCCGGGGCCATGATCGGAATGAAAGAGCCCGACGTCGCCAGCAATCCTCTCGAAGCCAATCTTCGCGCCCTTCGCCGCGAAATCGAAAAAGCCCGCGAAGCCTCTCAGGGCATCATCGGCGTGAACATCATGGTGGCTCTGACCACTTTCGCCGAAATGGTCCGCACCAGCATCGAAGCCAAGGCGGACGTGATTTTCTCCGGCGCGGGCCTGCCCATGGATCTGCCCAAAATCTTCGCGGAAACCTGCGAACGCCAGAAGGAAGCCTTCAAGACCAAGCTCGTGCCCATCGTCTCTTCCGGCCGCGCCGCCACGCTCATCGCCCGCAAGTGGCTTTCCAGCACCGGCTACATGCCCGACGCCTTTGTGGTCGAAGGCCCCAAGGCCGGCGGCCATCTCGGCTTCACGCCCGAGCACATCGGCGATCCCAACTACCGTCTCGAACTGCTCGTTCCGCAGGTCGTCGAAGCGGTGAAGCCGCTTGAGGACAAGGTGGGACACGCCATCCCGGTCATCGCGGCGGGCGGCGTGTACACCGGCGAAGACATCAAGAAATACATGGATCTCGGCGCGTCCGGCGTGCAGATGGGCACCCGGTTCGTCGCCACCTACGAGTGCGACGCCGATGACCGCTTCAAGCAGGCCTACGTCAACGCCAAACAGGAAGACGTGACCATCATCAAGAGCCCCGTGGGCATGCCGGGCCGCGCGCTCGTCAACAACTTCATCGAATCCATGCGCGACGGCGGCAAGAAGCCGTTCAAGTGCATTTTCCACTGCGTGAAGACGTGCGAACAGGAAAAGACCCCCTATTGCATCGCCGCCGCGCTGATCAACGCCATGAAGGGCAACCTCGAACGCGGGTTCGCCTTCTGCGGCGAGAACGTCGCCCGCGTCAACGGCATCGTGTCCGTGCACGAGCTGATCTCCTCGCTCCAGCGCGAGTTCGACGCCATGCTCAACAACTCCGCCGCGGCTTCCGCCAAGGCGTAACGAACGGTAAGGGACGCCTCCGGCGGCAAGGGCTCCGCCCTTGACCCGCTTGGGGGGAATGATTCCCCCCAAGACCCCCTCGGAGGCCGAAACGAAACGGTCCCGAACCGGCTTGCGCCGCTTCGGGACCGTTTCGTTTCGGAGTGCTCGTCTTGAAGAATATCCCTGTGCGGGGTACTGGGGGATAGGAGCGTTTCTCTTCCGGATGCCGCGCCAGCCGTCATTCCCGCCTTGCGGCGTTGCACGCTCAAAGGCAAGGCTACGTCCGCAACAATACCTGATTTTTCCGAAAATATGATTTTTCGGCTCAGAGTGAACCTTTGAAACCTTCCACGTTTCAAAGGTCATCCGCTCTCATCCAGCCGTCTGCCGCAAAGGATATTCCGCCCCCCCAGCCTTCTCCGCTCCTTCTCCTCAACCTCTTCCGCCTTTCTCGCCACACCACCGCAAAACGAACAACTCTCCTTCGTTCCATTGCCTTTTTTATCAAACCGCCGGGGGACGAACGGCAAGGACCGACCTTCAAGCGGACCGTCCCAGCATCTACCCTTACGAAAGTCTTTGAAGGTGAGGGGATGGGGGTACGGGGGAA
>CAUHBW010000347.1 GCA_959604115.1 uncultured Bilophila sp.
GGAAGGGAGGAGAAAGCCTTTCTTCAGAAAGGTTTCTCCTCCCTTCCCCCACATTCCCTTATCTTTCCATTGCTTCCAACAATTTCTCGGCGGCGCGGGCGGCGCTTCCGGGCTCTCCGCAGCGGCGGCGGAGCTCGTCGAGCTGCGAGCGGACGCCTTCGAGCTGCGCGGGCACGTCCAGCCACGCGGCAAGCTGGGCGGCCATCGCCTTGCCGGTGGCGCGCTCCTGCAGGAGTTCGGGGAACAGCTCGCGGCCCATGATCAGGTTGGTCAGGCTGACCCATTTGACCTTGATCAGCCAGCGGCCGACCAGCGCGGACAGCGGGGCCACGCGGTAGCTCACCACGGTGGGCACGCCCGCCAGCGCGGTTTCCAGCGTCGCGGTGCCCGAGGCCGCCAGCATGCACTGGCAGGAACGCATGGCCGCGTATCGGTTTTCCGGCGTGTCGAAGGTTACGGGCACGGCGGAAGGCCAGAGGGCGCGGAGCCTTTCCTCGGACATGTTCGGCGCGCGCAGACAGTGGAAGGAGAGGTTCCGCCCCTGATCGAGCAGGATGCGCGCCGCCTCGCCGAAGGCGGGAAGCAGCGATTCCACTTCCTTGCGGCGGCTGCCCGGCATGAGGCCGATGCGTCCGGGAACCGGGGAGAGCTTCGAGAGTTCGGGCCAGTTCACCATATCCACAAGCGGATTGCCGACATAATCGACCGCCACGCCGTATTTGGCGTAGAACTCCGGCTCGAACGGCAGAATGCAGAACAGCCGCTTCACATACCACTGGAGGAACTTGACCCGCCCGGTGCGCCACGCCCAGATTTTCGGCGGAATGAAGTAGTAGACCGGAATGCCGAGGCCGTGCGCGATTTTCGCCACCCGAAAGTTGAACTCCGGCGCGTCCACCAGCACCACGGCGTCGGGCCGCAGGCGGGCGAGTTCGCGCTTGATCTCCCCGAGCATACGCAGGGCGCGGGGCAGGGCGGTGAGCACTTCCGCAATGCCCATGACCGAAAGGGATTCGACCCTGAACAGGTTTTTCTGTCCGGCGAGCGCCAGATTGGGGCCGCCCATGCCGACGGCGGCAAGATCGGGTTCGCGTTCGCGCAGGGCCGTCAGCAGCGCGGCGGCCTGCATGTCGCCGGAAAGCTCTCCGGCGTTGATCCAGATGTTTTTCATGAAACCTCGTTCGTGTCGGGCCGTGCGTCTTCCCGCCGGAACCTGACGTACAGGGCGTTGAGCAGGGCGCAGGTTCCGAAGGCCAGCGCCAGCCGCAAAAAGAAGATGCCGCCGATGTGCGCGCCGATGAGCAGCATCAGACACGTGTCCTCGATGATCGCGTGCGCCAGCCCCATGAGCGTCATGCAGGAAAACACGTCGTGGCGGGAAAGCTCCCCGCTGCGGACTTCCTTCAAAATGATGCCGCTGGCGTAGACGATACCCGTCATCACGCCCACGATCATGGTGGTCGCGGCGGCGGGGCGCATGCCGAGGGTCCGCAGGGCCGGGGCGAGCGCCCGCCCCGCGAGATCCGCGACCCTGAGGTAGCGGAGCAGCCGCTGGAGAACCATGACGGCGAAGATGATGCAGAAGATGCTGGCGAGATTCCGCACCTCGCCGACGGCCCACCAGAGGAGGTTCACGTCCGGCGAGGGCGTGAAGACGACGTGGGCGGGCGTGTCCAGCCAGCCGAATGCCTGACAGGACGAATGAACGATGATCCCGCCGAGGATCGCGACCGTCAGCCGGATGACGGCCTGCCAGATGAACGACACCCCGCACTGCGCGGCGACGCGGCCCTCGGCGGGGATGCTGTGCGCGATGAGCATCATGACCGCCAGCGTCGTGGTCTGTTCCGTGGTCAGCGGAGGCAGTCCGGGCAGCAGGCCCACGAAGACGATCAGCGCGGAGTAGAAGTTGACCATGATCCCCGTGGCCCACGCGATGCCGAGATCGGGTGGAAGGCCGGTCAGGCGCATGACCGGTTCGAGCGGCAGGGCCAGATACCTGATCCAGTCCAGCTCGGCGAGGATTTTCATGCCGATGATGATCGGAATGAGAACCTTGAAAAAGTCGAGGCTGACCTGCACGGCATCCAGAAAGGTTTCGCGCAGCGTCGCGAGCGGGGAGGTATTGCCGGCCATGTTATTTGGAGGCGATCAGGACGGAGTAGATGTATTCGCGGAGGGCCTGCGACCACGGACGCATGGCGTTTCCGGTGAACGCCGCGTACTTTGCCGAGGAGAGCACTTCGTTGCTCGGGCGCAACGACTTGTCCGGGCTGGCGATGGCCCGCACCGTGCAGGCGAGGCTGGCCTGCCGCACGGCTTCCGCCGCCAGTTCGCACCACGAAGCCTGCCCGGTGTTCGCCACATGGTACAGGCCGGAGGCCCCGCGCTTGACGAGCTGAAGCGTGGCCTGCGCCAAATCATTGACATAGGTGGGCGAACCGATTTGATCGTGGATGACCTCCACGGTATCTTCGGTCTGGGCCCGTTCGAGGAGTCGTTTCAGGAAATTGTCTCCCTCGTGGCCGAACAGCCAGCCCGTACGGATGACGCAGATGTTGTCTGCGTTGAGTTCCAGCAGGGCCTGTTCCCCGGCGAGGCGGCTCTTGCCGCAGACGGAAACCGGATCGGCCTTGTCCTCCTCGGTGTAGGGGGAGTCCTTGCGGCCGTTGAAGACCTGATCCGAGCTGTAGTGGACGAGCGCCGTAGAGGTGCCCTTGACCAGTCCGCCGAGAAAGGCCGGAAGCCCGCGGTTGACAGAGAGGGCTTCTTGTGGCTGTTTTTCGGCAGGGTCTTCCGTGTTCCAGCTGACCGTGTTGAAGATGATGTTGGGATGAAGGGATTCGATGCGGGGCTGGAGTTCCCCGGGATCCAACAGATTGCAGTCTTCGGGGTCCAGCGTCTGGGCCTCCCAGCCGTTTCCGGCAAGCTGCTGCATCAGGGGCCGACCCAGAAGGCCGCGTCCGCCAAGGACGAGAGCGACAGGCATACTCACGGGCTTTCTCCCATAAACGGAATAAGGTGTCCAACCTACCAGCCGCACCGGAGCGCGTCAACGCGCGCCGCAACGGTAACAAGCTTATCCATTTGTCATATGTGGTGAAAAAGGAGGGTACAACTTTTTGTACGCAACAACGATGAAAAGAGGCATCCTTCTTGCAGCGTTCGGTTCCGGCAGTTTTCAGGGGGAATCGACGCTTCGGCGGTTCGATCGGCAAGTCCGCGAGACGTTCCCCGACGTGTCGGTCCGCTGGGCGTTCACGTCCATGCTGATGCGCGAACGGCTCGCCAGTGCGCGGAAAAAATCCGATTCCGTGCACAAGGCCCTCAAGAAGATGGCCTTCGAGAAATTTACCCACGTGGCGGTGCAGCCGGTCCACGTGATACCCGGCCTTGAATACGGGGACATTCTGGCGGATGCGGACGAACTGCGGGGCGACGGGACGTTCGCGTCGCTCGTGGTCGGCGCGCCGCTGCTGAACGAGGAGCAGGCGTCCGTCGAGCGTGCCGCGCGGGCTCTGCTCGGCGAGCTGCCTCCCGATCGGGAACCCGGCGAACCGGTGCTGTTCATGGGGCACGGAAGCCGCCATGCCGCCGAAAACCGCTATGAGGCGCTTGCCGTGGCGGTGCGGAAGCTCGATCCCCTCGTCTTCATGGGAACCCTCAACGGAACCATCCGGCTTGAGCACATTCTGGCCCATCTCCGCGCGCTCGGAAGGCCGCCGGATCGGGTCTGGCTGCTCCCGTTGCTGGCGGTCGTCGGACGGCATACGCTCGAAGACATGGCCGGCTCGTCCGAGGCGTCGTGGCGTTCGCGCCTCGAAGCCGAAGGCATCGCCTGCGTCCCCGTGCTCCGGGGCATGATGGAATATCAGGGCTTCATGGACATCTGGGTGGACAATCTGGCGAAGGCCATGCGCGTGTGGGCGGCGTAGTGTGGAGCGAATCGGGGGAAGGGGAGAGGAAACTTTCTGGAGAAAGTTTCCTCTCCCC
>CAUHBW010000348.1 GCA_959604115.1 uncultured Bilophila sp.
TTGACCTTTGGGTCCTTGAGGAGTTCCTGTCCGGGGGCCTCGGCGACGACGCGGCCCACTTCGAGCACGTAGGCGTAGTCCGCGATGGAGAGGGCCGCGAGGGCGTTCTGTTCCACGAGGAGCACGGTTTTTCCCTCCGCGTTGATGCGGAGGATGATGTTGAAGATTTCCCGCACCAGCAGCGGCGCGAGGCCGAGGGACGGCTCGTCGAGCATGATCAGGTCGGGGCGGCTCATGAGCGCGCGGCCCACGGCGAGCATCTGCTGTTCGCCGCCGGAGAGCGTGCCGCCCTTCTGCCAGCTGCGTTCCTGAAGCCGGGGGAACAGGCTGTACACCCACCGCATGTCCTGTGCGATGCCGTCCTTGTCGTTGCGGATGTACGCCCCGAGCAGGAGGTTTTCCTCGACCGTCAGGTGCGGCAGGATGCGGCGGCCTTCCGGGCTCACCGAGATGCCGCGCCGGATGATGTCTTCGGGGGAACGTCCGAGGAGCTGTTCGGCTTTGGGCGTCCGGCCCCCGGCGGGGGAGGGCGTGAACAGCACCTCGCCCCTGGTGTCCTTCACGAGGCCGGAGATCGAGCGGATGACGCTGCTTTTCCCCGCGCCGTTGGCGCCGATGAGGGTGACGATCTTGCCCTGCGGGATGCGCATGCTGACGCCCTGCACCGCGTGGATGCCGCCGTAGTGGACGTGGAGGTCTTTGATTTCAAGCATGGTTGCTGACGTCCTCTCCGAGGTAGGCTTCGATGACCCTCGGGTTGTTGCGGATGGCCTCGGGGTCGCCCTCGGCGATGAGCTGGCCGTACTCCAGCACCCAGATGTATTCGCATACGCCCATGACCACCTTCATGTCGTGTTCGATGAGCAGGATGGTCAGGTCGAACTCGTCGCGGATGTGCCGGATGAAGTGCATGAGCTCCGTGCTTTCCTGCGGGTTCATCCCGGCGGCGGGCTCGTCGAGCAGGAGGAAGTCCGGGCTTGTGGCCAGCGCGCGGGCGATTTCGAGGCGGCGCTGCGCCCCGTAGGGGAGGCTCGACGCCTTTTCGTTGACGTAGGCGTCGAGGGCGAGGCGGTGGATGAGCGCGCGGGCCTTTTCGCGGATGTCGCTTTCCTCGCGGCGGGCGAGGCCGAAGATGGGCGTCCACCATTGGCTTTTGCGGCGCACCTGACAGCCGACCATGACGTTCTCCAGCGCGGATTCGCTGCCGAAGAGCCGGATGTTCTGGAAGGTCCGGGCCATGCCCGCCTTGCAGATGCGGTGCGGGGGGAAGCCCTTCACGCTGCGGCCCTTGAAGAGGATGTCCCCTTCCTGCGGGGTGTAGAAGCCGCTGATCACGTTGAAGGCCGTGGTCTTGCCCGCGCCGTTGGGGCCGATGAGCCCGGTGATCGAGCCTTTGGGCAGCCGCATGGACAGGTCGTTGACCGCCGTGATCCCGCCGAAGCGCATGGTCACGTGCCGGACGTCGAGCAGCAGTTCGTTCTGAACGGGCGAGGTCATGCGCGTTTCCTCCGGGTGAAGAAGTCGAAGATGGCGTCCCAGGTGAGCTCGCGCATGCCCATGATGCCTTCCCGGCGGTAGAGGATGATGCACAGCAGCACCAGCGAGAACACCACCATGCGCATGCCGGGGATGCCGGGGATTTCGTAGCCGCCGAGGCTGATCGGTTCCTCCACGGCGCGGAGCCATTCCAGCAGCACGGTGATGACCACGCTGCCGAGGATGCTGCCGGTGAGGGAGCCGAGGCCGCCCGCCACCACGATCATCAGCACGTTGAAGGTCAGCAGGAAGGTGAACATCTTTGGGTCGATGGTGGTCAGCAGGTTGCCGAGCAGCGCGCCGCCGATCCCCGCGAAGAACGCCCCGAGGCAGAACGACAGGACCTTGGTGCGGAACGTGTCGATGCCCATGACCTTGGCCGCGATCTCGTCGTCGCGGATGGCCTTGAAGATGTTCCCGAAGTTGCTGTTGAGCAGTTTGACCAGACAGTACAGGGTGACGAGCAGCCACCCGTAGTTCACCAGCAGGGACGCATGGAACGGAATGCCCTTGATGCCCAGCGAGCCGTTGGTGATGGGCGTCAGGTTCACGATGAGCACGCGGATGATTTCCGCGAAGCCCAGCGTGGCGATGCCGAGGTAGTCGCCTCCGAGCCGCAGCACCGGAATGGCGATGAACAGCCCGAAGATCGCCGCCACGAGCCCGCCCGCGACGACCGAGAACCAGAACGGCGTGTGGATGACCGAGAAGGGCCAGATGATGTCCTCGAGAATCCACATCATCTCTTTCTGGGCGGCGGGCAGCACGCACAGCGCGGAGACGTACGCGCCGATGGCCATGAAGCCCGCGTGCCCGAGCGAGAACATGCCCGTGAACCCGTAGATGAGGTTCAGCGACAGCGCGAGGATGGCGTTCACGGCGATGAGGTTGAGGATCTGCACCTTGTAGCCGTCGAGGTTGGTTTCCGCCCACGAGAGGAACAGGCCGAGCGCGCCGATGGCGACCAGATTCAGCAGCAGGTTGCGCAGGGAGGACTTCATATCTTTTCCTCCGATTGCTGGCCGAACAGGCCGGTGGGTTTGACGAGCAGCACGAGCACCAGCACCACGAAGGCGAACGCGTCGCGGTAGCCGGACAGGCTCGGCATGAAGGCCACGGTCATGATTTCGATGAACCCGAGCAGCAGCCCGCCGATCATCGCGCCCTGAATGGACCCGATGCCCCCGAGCACGGCGGCGATGAACGCCTTGAAGCCGGGGAAGATGCCCATGTAGGGGTTGATCTGCGGGTAGCGCAGCGCCCACATGATGCCCGAGGCCGCGGCCAGCGCGGAGCCCAGCCCGAAGGCCAGCGCGATGATCCGGTCGACCCGCACTCCGAGCAGGCGCGTCGTCTCGATGTCCTTGGAGATGGCCCGCATGGCCAGACCGGGTTTCGTCCGGTAGATGATCCACAAAAGCCCCAGCACCAGCGCGAAGCTCACCACCGGCACGACCAGCGTGAGCGGGAGCAGCTTCAGGTGCCCAAGGTTGATGGGGGTCATGAGCCATTCCGGCTGGTGAACCGGGCGGGGCAGTCCGGAGAAGACCACCACGGACAGGCTTTCGATGAAGAAGGACACGGCGATGGCACTGATGAGCGCGGAAATGCGCGGCGCGTCGCGCAGGGGCCGGTAGGCGATGCGGTCCACCAGAATCCCCACGGCGCTGGCCGCGAGGATGGCGACCACGACCGCCAAGCCCCAGGGCAGGAAGAACGTCGTGGTGCCGTAGAACACGAAATAGGCCCCGAGCATGAGGATGTCGCCGTGGGCGAAGTTGATCAGCCGCAATATCCCGTACACCATGGTGTACCCGATGGCGATGAGGCCATACAGGGAACCCAGCGTCAGGGCATTGAAGAAGTGCTGGAAAAACATGTCCAGACTCATAACGCCTGCCTTGTTCTTTGAAGATCACGGAAAAGGAACGGCAAAAGGCGGGGAGGAAGCCCGCTTCCTCCCCGCCGACGTCAGGCAGGTCTTATTCAGGAACGATTTCACCGATGTAGACACGCTTGCCGTTTTCGTACTTGAGGATGCCGACGGGGATTTCGGCGTCGTGGGAAGCGTTGATGGTCAACACGCCCACGGGAGTATCGAGATTCCTGGTTTCGGCGAGAGCCTTGGTTACGGCTTCGCGGTCGTTCTTCCCGGCGCGGGTGAGGGCGTCGATGAGCACGTTGTAGCAGGTATAGCCGAGGGTCGCGTTCACGTTGGGATCCTTTTCGGGGAAGTTCTTCTTCCACACTTCCGTAAACTTCTTGGCCTGATCGTTCATGTCCTTCATGGTCATGTCATAGGGGAACGCGGTCTGCATGAATCCTTCGGCGGCCTTCCCGGCGATCTTCACGGTGTCGGGGTTGTCCATCGCATCGCCGCCCATGAGGACGAACTTCGCGCCGAGTTCGCGGGCCTGCTTCATGATGATGGCGCCTTCCGCGAAGTAGGCGG
>CAUHBW010000349.1 GCA_959604115.1 uncultured Bilophila sp.
GTCTTTGGGCGACGGGGAAGGAGCCCCTTCCCCGTTTTCGCCTAGTCGGCAAGCTCCAGTTCGAGCCCCACCGGACAGTGATCGGAACCGAAGACGTTGTTTTCGATCCACGCGTCGCGGACGGCGGGCGCGAGTTCCTCGGAAACGAAGAAGTAGTCGATGCGCCACCCCACGTTGTTGGCGCGGGCCCGCTGCTTGTACGACCACCACGAATACTGGTGCGGCTCGTCGCCGTGGACGTGGCGGAAGGTGTCCACGTATCCGGCGGCGATGAAGCGGTCCACCCACGCGCGTTCGATGGGCAGGAAGCCGGAGTTCTCCTCGTTGGCCTTGGGGCGGGCGAGGTCGATGGGGCGGTGCGCTGTGTTGAAGTCGCCGCAGACCACGATGGGCTTGGCGCGGCGCAGTTCTTCGGCATAGTTCAGGAAGGCGTCGTAGTAGCCCATCTTGTAGGCCAGCCGTTCGTCGTCCCTGGTGCCGTTGGGAAAATAGACGTTGAAGAAATGGAAGGCCGGATACTCGATGTGCAGCAGACGCCCTTCGCCCCGATAGCGGGGATCGGGCAGTTCGCGGTCCACGGCGAGGGGTTCGAGCGCGGCCTTGCGGCGCGAAAAGACGGCGACGCCGGAGTAGCCCTTCTTGACCTGCGCGGCGAGCCATTCGGCGTTCCAGCCCTCGGGCTCGCGGTGTTCCGCCGCGATCTGGGTGGGGTCGGCCTTGGTTTCCTGAAGCGCCACCACGTCGGCGTCGGTGGAGGCGAACCAGTTCCAGTCGGGTTTGGCGCTCAGGGCGCGGAACCCGTTGACGTTCCATGAGACGAGACGAATCGGGGGCATACGGTTTCTCTTGGCAAAAGGGAGAGGAAGCGGGCGGGAGCGCGCGGATGATTCCGCAGGGCCGTCCCGGAAACGGCGTCCCGGATTTCCGGGAATCCGCTCTTTCGGGAATCCGCCGCCCGCGCAGGATTCCATTCGCTGGCTTCCTTGTCAAATCCCGGCCGTTGCGCCGAAGTTCCGCCGCGCTTCTTTGCTCCTCGACCTCCGTCATGAAATCGTCACACCGGGCTCGTATAGCGTGGCGATTCCAAGACGCCCGGAGGCGGAATATGACGAAACGCATGCTGATCGCCCAACTTGCGGCGGGAGTTCTTTTTCTGGTGCTGGTGATGCTGATGGAGTCCTTTACCGATGCGGACATGGACATCCAGCGGCTCTGGTTCGATTCCGACACCCACGAGTGGATCGTTTCCAACGCGCTGCACGAGCGGCTGACGTGGGTTTTCTACGACGGCCCCAAGACGCTGCTCATCGCCCTCGGCATGTTTTGCATCGGCGGATTCTTCATCGGCGGACGCCGGCGGGCGTCGCCGGAATTCCGCAGGGGATGCCTGCTGCTTCTGCTCAGTCTCGCCTTCGTTCCCATGTTGCTCGGAGGGGCCAAGCAGTTCACCAACGTCTACTGTCCGAAGCAGCTGGAGGCGTTCGGCGGAGACGTCGCGCATCAGGGCGTGCTGGAATGCCGCAAGGTCGCCAACGAAGGCCGTTCGGCGGGCAAATGTTTTCCGGCGGGGCATGCGTCGGGCGGCTTCGCGCTGATGATGCTGTTTTTCTGCCTGCCGCAGCGGCGGCGTTGGGCTGGGCTGGCCCTCGGGCTCGCCGCCGGATGGAGCATGGGACTGTATCAGATGCTGCGCGGACAGCATTTCCTGTCGCATACGCTGTTCACGATGGCGGGCGCGTGGATGATCATCCTCCTCATTGCGTGGGCCTTGCGGTCCGTTACGGCTAATCATTCGTTACGTATAAATATTTGTCCTTCGCTGCGGCCTTTTTCGTCACCAAACCGTAACAGTGCGTATGGCACAACGCGCTCTCCGAACAGGCTGTCCGCCTTCAAGAGAGGTTTTGCCATGTATGCTTTTGCCGATGCCGTCCGCTATCTCGTGCGGCGGCTGCTTCCGTTCATCGTCGTCTATTTCCTCGCCGAGTTCATGGAACTTTCCGTGCTGGCCCTGCGCGAATCCTCCAACCTGCATCCGTCGCTTCAGGGACTGTTCGTTTCCCTCCCCGTGTGGGTGGGGACGACCACGGTTTCCTGCCTTTTTTCGCTTCTGCCCGTGCTGCTGTACCTGTTGATCCTGCCTCGGAAGAGCCACGGCGGACGCTGGGACCGGCGGCTGACCATGCTGTTCTTCTTCCTCTACACGGCGAGCAACCTGTTTGAGGAAGTTTCCGAACTGCTGTTCTGGGACGAATTCACTTCCCGGTTCAACTTCGTAGCCGTGGACTATCTGGTCTACACGCAGGAAGTCGTCGGGAACATCATGCAGTCCTATCCCGTGGCGTTGTTCATGGGGGGGATTCTGCTGGCGGCGGTCGTGTTCACCGTACTGGCCCGGCACTGGCTGACCACGGCCCGCACCGCGCCCCGGCTGATCCTGCGCTTTGCCGGAGCCTCGCTGCTGGCGCTGTGTGCATGTTCACTCAATATGGTGAACTTTATGGATATCTCCGAAGACGCCGGGGACCGCTATCTGTCCGAGCTTTCCAAGGACGGCCTGTACAGCCTGTTTCATGCCTTTTTCTCCAACGAGCTGTCCTACAACGACTTCTATCTGACGCGGCCCGACGCCGATGTGGTGGCGACGCTGGCTCCCAAGCTGGCCTCGGACGCACGCCGCGTGGGCGATCCCGCTTCGCTGGTCTATGAGGCCGCGCCCAAGGGACCGGAACTTCGGGCGAACGTGATCATCGTGCTCATGGAAAGCATGGGCTCCGAGTTCTTCAGCGAATTCCGCAGCGACGGCAAGGTGCTGACGCCGAACCTCGAAGCCCTCGCCGCCCGGTCGCTCTATTTCAGTCACGTCTATTCCACGGGCACGCGTACGGTCCGGGGCATCGAGGCGCTCACGCTGGCCCGTCCGCCGCTGCCGGGCATGCCCATCGTGCGCCTTGAAGGGAACGACAACCTGCACGGCATCTGGGACGTGTTCCGCGCCCGCGGATACGACACCAAGTGGATTTACGGCGGATACGGCTATTTCGACAACATGAACGCCTACTTTGCGGGGAACGGCTTCACGGTGGTGGACCGTACCGTCATGTCCGCCGACGAAATCACCTTCTCGAACATCTGGGGCGTGTGCGACGAGAACCTGTTCGCCCGGACCATCAAGGAGGCCGACGCCTCCCATGCGGCGGGCAAGCCGTTCTTCAACTTCGTGCTCACGACTTCGAACCATCGGCCCTACACCTATCCCGAAGGCAAGATCGGCATTCCCTCCAAGTCGGGCCGCAACGGCGGGGTGATGTATGCGGACTACGCCATCGGGGAATTCATGAAGGAGGCCCGCAGGCATCCGTGGTTTGACGACACGGTGTTCGTGTTCGTGGCGGATCACGGGGCCAGCAGTTCGGGGCGCGAGGAGATCAAGCCGGGGAACCACCATATCCCGCTCATCGTCCATGCGCCGAAGTTCATCAAGCCGGAGCGGCACGACCGGCCCATCAGTCAGATCGACGCGGTGCCGACGCTGCTGTCGCTGCTGCGCTTCACGTACACGGGCGAGTTCTACGGCATGGACGCGCTCGATCCCAACTATGTCTCCCGGTATTTCCTGAGCAATTATCAGAAGCTGGCCTATGTGAAGGGCGACGAGATGGTGATTCTGCGTCCGGTGCGCGGGGTGCATTTCTATCGCGGCGGCAGGCAGGTGGGGTCGGCTCAGGCCGCCGAGCCCGGCGGTGCCGTGAAGGCCCCGGACGCCGCGTTGCAGCAGGTGCTCGACGAGGGCGTCAGCTACTACCAGCACTCCGCCCGCTGGCGGGAATTTTTGAAGGAGTAGGAAAAAATTGGGGAGGGGGAAGGGCCCCTTTTTCAAAAGGGGCCCTTGCCCCACCCAAAGTTTCTCTCCCCGCCACACCCCCCAACGCCTCCGGCGGTGAGCCGCGCGCCGGTGAGCCGCTAGAGCTTGCGGACAAGA
>CAUHBW010000350.1 GCA_959604115.1 uncultured Bilophila sp.
GTTGGCGACGGCGAGGGAAGCCTCGAACACGTCCCCCGGCGCGGCGAGCGCCGGAAGCTGCGGGGTCAGGACCACCGGGCCGCGCGCCGCGGCTTCCGCCCGTGCGCTTCCGGCGGCGTCCGGGGACACCGCCACCGCCATGATCCGCACCGTGCCGTTGTAGTAGCCGGGCAGCGGGATGGTGAACCGGCTTTCGCCCGGCCCCACCTCCACGATGCCGGACCACCAGCTCAGGGGCGGCTCGCCCTTGCGCTTGAAGGGATTGTGGAAGCGTCCGCCGGAAAGCCCCATGCCCCCGCCGAAGGCCGGAACGCGGAACCGCCCGTGATCGGGCATGAGCAGATCGAAAAGCTGCTGCGTCTCCACTTCCAGCGCGCGATCGTAGAGCAGGTAGCGCAGGGGATCGGGCGTCGCGAAGTCGGTGAGCTGCAACACGCCTTCGTCCACGGCGAAAACGACCGCCCTGCCGGGGCGTCCGGCGGCGAGCCGGACCACAATCTCGCCGCCGGGGACCACTTCGGGGGAGAGCACGCCGAGCTTCAGCCCGATGTCGCGCGCCTTGCCGTTGACGGTGATCGGAGCCACCGCGTAGGCGTGGGGCCGCATGAACACGTCGGGCGACGACAGGGAGCGGGCCAGCGACACGTTCACGTAGGCGCGGCCCTCGAAGCCTTCGGGCACGGCGATCTCCTGCACGGCGTTCCCGGCGCGGACCTTGAACCAGCGGTGCGCCGCCACGCCGTCGCGCTCCAGCGTGATCAGCCCCGTGCCCTCGAACGGCGAGGACAGGAACACCTTGACCGTCTCGCCCGGCGCGTAGTCGGCCTTGTCGAGATGCAGCCGCAGGTTGCCGGAGGGCGCGTCGCCGCGTCCGGCGAGACGCAGGTCGTCGTTGCCCGCCACGGTGAACGGCACGAGGGACACGGCATGCCCCGCCGCGTCGCGCACGGTCAGCAGGAATTCGCCGGGCCTGTCCGTGGGCACGGGCCACCGGAGCGACGCCCCGCCCTCGCCGGGGCCGAAGGCCAGCTTCGAGCCGGAGATTTCCCGGTCCACCGGGGTTTCGTCATACTGATAGCGGCCCTGCGTATCCGTCACGAGGCTGGTCACGTACCGCCGCTCCGCCACGGAGAAGGTCAGCTCGCCGGGGTTCACCCGCTCCAGCGCGGGGCCGAGCGCCACGAACTCCAAAGCCGCCTCGCTCCCCTGCGGGATGAAGTCGAGGTTGCCGCCCGCGCCCGTGGGCCGGTAGCCGAGCACCGCCCCGAGCGGTGAGACGAGGAACCGCCGCAGCGCGGTCACGGACCGCCCGCCGCCCGGCTCGAAGCCTTCCACCAGCAGGGTGCAGTCCAGCGTGCCGCAGCGCAGGCGTTCCAGCGGCAGGGGCAGCACGGCGCGGCCCTGCGCGTCGGTGCGGGTTTCGTTCAGGTCCAGCCGCAGGGCCGAACCCTTGTAGGGCATGGCGTCGTGAAAGGCGTAGGCTTCATAGCCGGGGAACGACAGCCGCGCCGGAGCCACCATGACCGTGCCCCGCACGCGGCGGTCCACGGCGGGCGCGCCGTACAGGTTCCGCAGGGCGATCTCCGCCGAGGCCGAGGAGGCGTTGAGCCAGCCCTTGCCGGGCGCGGGGGAAATCGCGGCGGCGACGGACAGGGTGTCCGGCTGGAACTCCTCAACCCGCACCGTCCCGGAACCGAGGATCTGGCCGCCCGAGGCGTCGGGTGTGCGCACGTCGAGACGGTAGCGTCCGGCGGGCGCGTCCCCGGGCGCGGTCCATTCCAGTTCCGCAAGGCCGTCCGCCCCCACGGCGAACCGACGCCGCAGGACCGGAATCTCGGAGGGATCGCGCAGCTCCGCCACCAGCGGCAGGTCCGGCGGAAGCGGCTTCCAGTCGCCCCGGCGCACGATCATCCCGAAGCGCAGGGTTTCGCCGGGCCGGAACATCCCGCGCTGGCCGAACACGTAGGCGTTGACGCCCTCCGCGCCGATCTGTCCCCGTATGGGGAAGCGCGAGTAGTCCACCACGAGCGACCCGTCGTTCAGCGGCAGCCACGCCATGTCCTCGCCCCGCTGCGCGGTCACGGCCACGGGCCGCCGTTCGCGCTCCAGACCGGACAGGGACGGCAGCGCGGCGCGGCCCCCGGCGTCCGTCACGGCCTCCGCCACGGGCAGGCCGTTGGCTCCGAGCGCCCGCACCGCCGCGCCGGGCACGGGCCCGCCCTCGGACAGCGAGCAGACGAACACGTCCCGCGTGCCGTCCGCGCTCTTCTTGACGATCAGGCCGAGGTCGGTGACGAGCACGAGGCGTTCGGCGCGGGCCTTCAACTCGTCGCCGTCCATGCCGGAAAGCTCGATCCGCACGAGCCCGCGCCCGTCCCGGATCAGCGGGTCCATGTCGAGAACGGCGAACTGCGGCGCGCCCGGCTCGGTGCGCGTGAGCGGGATGCTCCCCTCGCGCGCGTCTCCGAGCGGGTCGAAGTAAATGTTTTCATTGCCGAACGGCTGATGCTGCGCGGCGAGGAAGCCCCAGAACGGCTTGAGCACCCGCGTGGCCCGCCAGCGGATTTCGGTCAGGCCGCCGCCCCGCAGGTCGAGCTTGCGCTCCCCGCCGAGGGCCAGAACGTTGCCGGGCTGGAGGAAATCCACCTCGGCCCCGAACGGCGCGGCGTGGAACACCTCCCGCCACGGGCGCGCCAGCGCGTACCCCTCCGGCCCGAACCCGGCGGGAAGGGACAGGAACACGTAGCCGTCCTGCGGCACGGACACCCGGAAGGACAGCTTGTCCGCGGGCTGGCCGCCGGGTTGGAGCGGTTCGATCTTTACGGGGCTTGCCCGCTTGAGCGATTCCGCGTCGACGGACGGGGCCTTGGTCCACACCGTGGCCTCGACGGCCTCCTCGTGCTGCGTGCGGGGCAGTTGCAGCGCGGTGATCGCCTTCGCCACGGCGTCGGGCCGGACGAGCAGGCTGGTTTCGAGGTTCAGCCGGTATTCCCCGACGAGCGCGGCATCCTTGGCGGGCGTCAGTTCGGCGCGCCTGATGCGGAACAGATCCGCCGCGCCGGGCACGGTCACGGACACCAGCGCGGTTTCCCGCTTCGGGGGAACCTTCCAGCGCGTGCCGCTGCGCTCCACCTGCGCCGCCACGCCGTCGAGGCGCAGCCGCACGGACGCGCTCTCCCCGGGCAGCTTGAGGATGCGGGCCTTGACGAGGCAGGACGCGCCGTCGCCGCTCCAGACGAATTCGGGCGCGGCGAGCCGCATGCCTTCGGCCTCCAGCGAGGCGAGACGCCGCACCGCCTCCCGGTTCGGGGGCGTGGTGAACGCCACGTCGAAGGAAACGGCGCGCTCGCCCTCCAGATCGGGATCGATCCACACCTTCGCGTCCGACGAGATCACGGCGAGCGGAGGCGTGGCGAACGTCGCGCTCTTTCCGGTCGGCCGGACGCGCGACGGCAGGGGCAGACCCTCCAGCGAGAGCGCGTATTCCGTCGCCTCGGGCCACGGCCCACGGGGGCGGAACTCCAGCGTGCCGCCGTCTCTCCAACGCCATTCGCCCGGAATGTCAGGGGAAAGCCGCAGTCCGCGCGCGGGCGCGCCGTCCTCTCCCGGAGCCGCCATACAGCGGGCGTTCCAGTTCTTCCCATACGCCTTTTTGCAGGCGGCCTCGTCGGGCGCGAGCGTCACCGACAGAGCGTCGGTTCCCTCAAGCGGGGCGGTCAGGACGGGCTTGACGTAGGCCGGGGACTTCTCGGACGCCGCCAGCGCGGGCAGGGCCACGCAGCACAGCAGCAGGCAGATCGACAGGAGGAGGCGGAAACGGCGCATGGTGTTCCCTCCGTACAATTTTTTATTGAAGCATACGGGAGGTTGCGCAAAGTGACAATGGGCTTTCCGGGCGAACGGCATCCCCTTTCCGGCGGACGCCTCCGGCGGCCAGAGGTGCGAGCCGCACTGGCGGGCTTACCGCCCCTCTGGAC
>CAUHBW010000351.1 GCA_959604115.1 uncultured Bilophila sp.
AGCACGGGGAGCATGTCCTTCATGCTGGAGATCTTCTTTTCGTTGCAGAGGATGTAGGGGTTGTCCAGTTCGCAGACCATCTTTTCGGCGTTGGTCACGAAGTAGGGGGACAGGTAGCCGCGATCGAACTTCATGCCTTCGACGACGTCCAGCGTGGTTTCGAGGCCCTTGGCTTCTTCAACGGTGATCACGCCTTCCTTGCCGACCTTCGCCATGGCTTCGGCGATGATGTTGCCGATGGTGGCGTCGGAGTTGGCGGAAATGGTGCCGACCTGAGCGATTTCCTTCTGATCCCGGGTGGGCTTGGCGATGTTGCCGAGTTCCTTGGAGACGGCTTCAACGGCCTTGTCGATGCCGCGCTTGATGGCCATCGGGTTGCGGCCGGCGGCCACGAGCTTCACGCCTTCGCGATAGACGGCCTGGGCGAGCACGGTGGCGGTGGTGGTGCCGTCGCCGGCGATGTCGTTGGTCTTGGAAGCGACTTCGCGGACCATCTGGGCGCCCATGTTTTCAAACTTGTCTTCGAGTTCGATTTCCTTGGCGACGGAGACGCCGTCCTTGGTGATGACGGGAGCGCCGAAGGACTTTTCGATCACGACGTTGCGGCCCTTGGGGCCAAGGGTCACCTTCACGGCGTTGGCGAGCTTGTCCACGCCGCGGGACAGTTTTTCACGAGCTTTGGCGTCAAACAGAATTTCTTTGGAAGCCATGGGATTTTCCTCCAGAACTATCTAATAAATAAGGTAAGGTCGCAGCGAAAAAACGGGCCGCTAGGCAATGATGGCAAGGATGTCGTCTTCGCGCATGACGAGATGCTCGGCGCCGTCGATCTTCACTTCGGTGCCGGCATATTTGTTGAAGAGGACCATGTCGCCCACTTTCACGGTCATGGGAACGAGCTTGCCGTCGTCGGCATGCTTGCCGGGGCCCACGGCGACCACTTCGCCCTTGGAAGGCTTTTCCTTGGCGGTATCGGGAATGTACAGGCCGCTGGCGGTGCGTTCCTCGGATTCGAGGCGCTTGACAAGAACACGGTCATTCAAAGGTTTCAGACTCATGACGACTTATCCTCCAAAAAGATATTTTTTTCTGTTGCAACCAGCCCCGTCATCTTCGGGCCGCCTGCGGGGGAAACCCTGCAAGCGCTCCAAAGGGGCGGACGTGTCCCCGATGCGGCGGAAGGGCCGCTCGTTTCAGGTCGGGGTGACGAACGCCGGGGTGTAAGCCTTGCAAGCTGGCCGGTGTGGTTCCGACCTCTCGCAGCATTAAATAATCCCCCTTCGCGCGTTGGGAAGGGGGGAAAGACGATTTTTTTTACATTTTTCCTCCTTTTTTTCTAACTATCAAAAAATACATACTCTTTTTGTTTGAGCGCCGCGAGGGCGCGAAGTTTTGGCTTGCCATGCGTCACGGAATAGGGTTATAAATGGAATTCGCGCCCGCTGGCCTGCACGAACCCTTCACCTAAGAGCAACCGCACGTGGGCGAACCTGCAAAGTACACCAATCCGCTTGACAGGTTGCGGAGAAGGGGGTACTTATCCCTTCTCTTTTTTCGGAGGTTCTTAATGTACGCGATTATCGAAACGGGCGGCAAGCAGTTCCGCGTTGAAGAAGGCACCAAGATCCTCGTGGATCGCATGGCTGCCGACGTGAACAGCGAAGTGTCCCTCGACAAAGTGCTTATGGTTGGTGGGGCCGAACTGAAGATCGGCGCGCCCTATGTTGAAAACGCCAAGGTGACGGCCACTGTGCTGGATCACGTGCGTGGCGACAAAATTCTTGTCTTCAAGAAGTGGCGCCGCAACGACTCCCGCAAGCTGCAGGGCCATCGTCAGGATTATACCGCCATTCAGGTGAAGGCCATTCAGGCCTAAGTCTGAAGTGTAAGGAGACCCCTCATGGCACATAAGAAAGCAGGCGGCAGTTCCCGTAACGGCCGCGACAGTAATGCTCAGCGCCGTGGCGTGAAGCGTTACGGCGGTCAGGCCGTGCTCGCTGGCAACATTCTCGTTCGTCAGCTCGGCACCGTGATCCATCCCGGTGAAAACGTGGGCATGGGCAGCGACTACACTCTGTTCGCCAAGATCGACGGCACGGTGAAGTACGAGACCTATGTTCGCAAGCGCAAGATTCAGAAGCGCGTCCACATTCTGCCTTTCGAAGCTCCCGCTGCCGAATAGTTTGCAGAAGAGACGATTTTTCGAGGGAAGGGGCCGTCAGGCTTCTTCCCTTTTGGCGTATGCGCCGACGCCCACGGGGGCCGACGGCGTTCCCCGTCCCGCCTGAGATGATCCTCCGCAGATGAACCGTTTGCTTTTCCCGCCCTTTTGGATTCCTTAAAAAGGTATGGTTGCTTCGCACGGTCGCGCAAGGCAGCAGGAGATGCGTGATGAACAAGGTGTTTCTGTTCGCCGTCCAGCTGGGAATATTGGCTCCCTTCTGGCGCAGCATGCAGGCGTTGCTCCGGGCCAACTCCGGCGGGGAGGGGACGCTGTGGAATATCGTTTACTGCGGAGGACCGCTCCTGATAGCGTATGCCCTTGCCCGGTGGCGGATGCGCAAGGAGCCGTTTTCCCCGCTTCAGGCCGTTTGCGGCGTCGCCTTGGCGTTGCTTGTTTCCACGGTTTTTACATGGGCGGGAACGTCCGGGCCGGGCGTGCCTCTATCCGCGCGGGACGTGGCGATTGACGGCGTGATCTACGCGGCGGGGATGGCTCTGGCCATGTTCGGCCGCCCCAAACGGCTTTCGCGGCGGAGCGGCGGGAGCGATCTTTAATTGTAAGGAACAGGATACCCATATGCGTTTTGTGGATGAAGCTGTCATCAGCGTCAAGGCCGGTAAGGGCGGGAACGGCTGCGTGTCGTTCCGGCGTGAGAAATTCGTACCGCGCGGCGGGCCGGACGGCGGCGACGGCGGCGACGGCGGGAGCGTGATCCTGCGGGCCGATTCGCGCCTCCTGAGCCTTTACGACTTTCGCATCATGCGCCATTACGAGGCCCAGAACGGGCAGGGCGGCATGGGCAGCCAGCGGTACGGGCGCAAGGGCGAGGATCTTGTCCTCAACCTGCCCGTGGGCACGCTGGTGTTCGAGCAGACGCCCGAAGGCGAGCACATACTGACCGACCTCGCGGAAGCGGGGGACGAATTCCTCGTGGCGCGCGGCGGACGCGGCGGCAAGGGTAACGAGCACTTCAAGTCCTCGACCATGCGCGCCCCCCGGTTTGCACAGCCCGGCGAGCCCGGCGAAGAACGCAACCTGCGCCTTGAGCTCAAGATTCTTGCGGACGCGGGGATCATCGGCCTGCCCAACGCGGGCAAGTCCACGTTCATCTCCCGCATTTCCGCCGCCCGTCCCAAAATCGCGGCCTATCCGTTCACCACGCTGACGCCCAACCTCGGCGTCGTGATCGACGAGTACGATCCCGATCAGCGCATGGTGGTGGCGGACATTCCCGGCCTCATCGAAGGCGCCAGCGAAGGGCAGGGCCTTGGGCATCGCTTCCTCAAGCATGTGGAGCGGACCCGTTTCCTCGTGCATCTTTTGAGCATCGAGGACGTGAACCCGGATGAAAACCCGTGGGCCGGTTTCGATCTGGTCAACGACGAGCTGGACGCCTTTGACGAAGACCTCGGCCAGCGTCGCCAGCTGCAGGTGATCAACAAGATCGACCTGCGGACGCCCGAGGAAGTGGACGCGCTCCGCGCCCGCGCCAGGAAGGACGGACGGGAGATCTTCTTCATGTCCGCCCAGCAGGGCGAAGGCGTCGAGGAGCTGCTCGCCGCCATGTGGAGGCTCCGCGCCGAAGTCGAGGCCCACGCCCCGCTGCTGCACTTCCAGGAGATGGTCCTCGAAGACGAGGAATTCCCCGACATCGAAGTCGTGTACACGCGAGAGACGGAATAGGAATAGGCGAAAGAATTGGGGAGGGGGAGGAGAAACTTTCTGAAGAAAGTTTCTCCTCCCCCTCCCCAA
>CAUHBW010000352.1 GCA_959604115.1 uncultured Bilophila sp.
TTTTCTTCGCTCGTTTAGACAATCTGTTGGGGAAAAATCCTAACTGGATTACCTGTAAAGAAGCTAAGAAATTATTTACAGATGGTAACTTAGACCCATTCTGCAAGGCTGCAACCGATACAACTCCTGATGGCAAGACTGCTGCACAGAGGGAACTCGAACAGGCTAATCAGTAGGTACGAAAAAAGGCGACTTCTGACGGGGTCGCCTTTATTGATCCTATTTTTTTATTACCTGAACAACTTCTACAGATAGACATATCTCTCTAATAATATTCATATAGGTATATTTTTGACTTTCCCTTAGCTTGTCCGTAGTTTTTACTTCAATAAGCCGTAATTTCTCTCCATCATATGCAAATATGTCAGGCCACCCTGCGGAATTGTTAAGTGGGTCTTTTAGTACGATAGCGAACCCGAACAGCTGGATGCGCAGAGAAACCCCCCACATGTGTGGGGAAGACATCGAGTTCCAGCCTGAAAAACAGCCTGTCTGCCCCAGCTGGAACAAGTTCAGGGTGCCGCCTCCTTCCCCACCGTGGCATGGTGGGCGCAGGAGGATTTTTGTATGGCCCTTCCCCTGCGTCACTTCTCCCCTTCCGAGTTCGCCTGCAAGTGCGGATGCGGCGCGGGCATGGAGAAGATGGACGCCGATCTGCTTCAGATGCTCGACGAGGCCCGTGATCTGGCGGGCATCCCGTTCCCTCTTTCTTCAGCCTACCGCTGTCCGAGCCACAACGAGTCCGTCGGCGGCGTGCCCGATTCCGCGCATACCCGCGGCCATGCCGTGGACATCCGCTGCGTGGATTCGCATTCCCGTTTCGCCATTCTTCAAGCGTTGCTTGAAGTCGGGTTCCGGCGCATCGAGCTGGCCCCGACGTGGATTCATGTGGACAACGATCCCGACAAGCCCCGCGACGTGGCCTTTTACCAGAATGGAGGCACATACTGATGGAACAGACCGTGATCGATTTCATCTTTTCGACGCTGGCGGGCCTTGCCGCGCAGTACCCCGAAGCCTCGTGGATCGCCGCCGCCCTCGCCGTGCTCATGTCTTTGTGCGGCGTGGCTGCCGTCGCCACCGTCTGGCTGCCCGTGCCCAAGGAGACGACCGGCGCCTATGCGGTTTGCTACCGCTGGGCCCACGCCCTCGCGGCCCATTTCGGGCAGAACAAGGGTGCCGTGGCCGACGGCAGGTCCGAAACCGTGAAGGCCGAGGTCAAGGCCGTAACGGGGAAGTGATGTGCAGGTCTGGGCGTCCATTCTCCTTGTCGCGCTCCGGATCGGGGCAAGGCTGCTGGAGCGTGCCGACAAGGCCGCTTATGACGATTTTCGCCGCACTCTTGGCGTTGACGCTCTTGGGGTGCTCGGCTCTCAGTTCGGAAAGGACGCCCTTGATACCGTCCACGCCAGTTCTGACCAGCCAGAAGATCGTGGTGCTTGACGGCGTGCGCGGCTGGTGGATCGACGAGCGCGACGCGGCGGTGCTGGCCCAATGGATTCACGACGCGGAGGCGGCCCGGTGAGCGGAGAGGAGAACATCCGGCTTGTCCGCGAGATCGGAGAAGTGAAGGCCGAGCTTTCCGGGCTCAAGGCCGAAGTCGCGGGCACCAACCAGCGTCTTGACGATATCGTGATCACGCAGCTCAAGGATCACGGCAAGAGGATTGCCGCTCTTGAAGCCGTGGAGAACAAACGCGCCGGGGGCCTGTCCGTCCTTGCCGGCGTGGCTGCGGCCGCCGGCGGCCTCGGCGCCATCGTGGGCAGGATGTTCTGATGGCGGCGCGTTACGATTGGGAAACCATCCGGGCCGAGTATGAGGCCGGGGCGACGATGGGCGAGCTGTCCCGGCGGCACGGCGTCAGCAAGCCTGCCATTTCCAAGAGGGCCAGGGCCGAAGGCTGGATGCGGGATGTGTCCGACACGGTGAACAGGCTTGCCGAGGCCAAGGTTAACGGCGTGGTTAACGCCGTTACCCCCCAAAAAAAGGCCGAAGCCGTCAACCGCGCCGCCGAAGCGAAGGCCGCCGTCATCACCCGCCACCAACGGGAGTGGGACCGGCATCAGGCTCTTATTGACGAGGCCTTGTCCGAGGGCAGCTTCGACAAGGCCGAACTTGCCAAGATCACCGCCGAGACGATCAAGATCCGGCAGGAAGGCGAGCGCAAGGCGTGGGGCATCATGGACAAGACGGCCCTGGATCACACGTCGTCCGGCGGATCGCCGTCTCCGCGTCCGGTGGAGCTCTCGCGCCTTTCCGCCGAAGAGCTGCTCCGGCTGACGCGGGAGGCGTTCAGGGAGACGGAGAAGGATGGCGGGTGAGGCGCTTGCGGAAATCCGCCGCGCGCTGGCCCGGAGCTGTCTCGCGGCCTTCGTGCGCCATACCATGCCCGGCTACCGCATGGGCTGGGTGCATGAGGCAATCTGCGCCGAGCTGGACGCCTTTCTCGCCGCCGTGGCGGAGGAGCGTTCCCCGCGCCTCATGCTGACGATGCCCCCGCGCCACGGGAAAAGCGAACTGGCTTCCCGTCGGTTCCCGGCCTACGCCTTGGGCCGCTATCCCGATCTTTCCATCATTTCCACGAGCTACGCCGCCGACCTGTCCTCACGCATGAACCGTGACGTACAGCGCATCCTCGACAGTACCGAGTACCGGGAGCTCTTCCCCGGGACAGCCCTCTACGGCAAGAACATCCGCACCGTGGGGAACGGCTCCTGCCTCCGCAACTCGGATATCTTCGAAATCGTGGGGCACGCTGGTTGCTACCGTTCCGCTGGCGTGGGCGGCGGCATCACCGGCATGGGCGGGCATATCCTCATCATCGACGACCCCTTCAAGGACCGGGCGTCCGCCGATTCCCCGACCATCCGTCAGAACGTCTGGGACTGGTACACCTCCACCCTGTATACGCGCCTCGCGCCCGGCGGGGGCATCCTCGTCATCAACACCCGCTGGCACATGGCGGACCTTTCGGGACGGCTGCTGGAAGCCGATGCGCGGGGGGAGGGCGACCACTGGCGCGTGGTGAACTTTCCGGCCATCGCCACGGAGGACGAGCCCCGCCGCAAGGCTGGGGAAGCCCTGCACCCGGAACGCTACCCGCTGGAGCAGCTCCTCGCCATCAGAAAGGCCCTCGGCACCCGCGACTGGGAGGCCCTGTACCAGCAGCGGCCTACGCCCGACGGCGGGAATATCTTCAAGGCCGAGTGGCTGCGGTTCTGGTTCCCCAAAGACCTGCCGGAGACGTTCGACCGGCTCGTCATCTCGTGGGACATGACCTTCAAGGACGGCGACGACACCGACTTTGTCGTGGGGCAGGTCTGGGGCCGCAAGGGGGCCGACCGCTACCTCCTCGATCAGGTCCGGCGGCGCATGGGGTTTACGGATACGGTCGCCGCGTTCCGCGCGCTCGCCGGAAAGTGGCCCGGCGCGACCCGCAAGCTGGTGGAGGACAAGGCCAACGGCCCGGCGGTCATCGACGCGCTGAAACACGCCGTGCCCGGCATCATCCCCGTGGAGCCGGACGGCAGCAAGACCGCCCGGGCGCACGCCGTGACCACCTTCTTCGAGGCCGGAAACGTCCTGCTCCCGCACCCGGAGCATTGCCCGTGGGCGCGGGAGTATATTGCGGAGCTGACGCGGTTCCCCGGCGCGTCCCACGACGATCAGGTGGACGCCACCACGCAGGCCCTGCGCGACTTCGACGTGAAACGCCCCATGTCCATCAATCCCGCCATCCTCAACCCGCCGCGCGGGGGGCTGAGGAGGTCTGGGGGCCTGTGACGCACGCTACCACAGCCCCGCGTCCTGGCAGGGCCGCTTCACGAACGGGTTTCCGTTGCCCTGCAACGCCTCGATGCGCCTGGCCCGCGTGCATTCCCACCGGTCCACCGGGTACATCCTGTCCCACGCGTCCATGAGCTGCGTCTGCTGGCGGCTCA
>CAUHBW010000353.1 GCA_959604115.1 uncultured Bilophila sp.
TTTGGGGAGGGGAAGGGGAAACTTTCTTCAGAAAGTTTCCCCTTCCCCTCCCCAATCTTTTAAAAGACTATCGCCAGCTTGGCTTCCAGCTTCCAGCGCTCGCCGAGAGCGGCGGCGGTGGGGTAATCGACATTGCGGATGCGCGCGACGGCGTCATAGTCCTGATACAGGCTGAACTGGGTGCTCACGCCGAGGGACGCGCCGTACTCGGGCATCTTGAAGGTGACGGACGGCCCGGCGAACCATGTGGTGCTCGCATCGTCGTTGGAATGCCCGTACCGGCGGGAATCGGTGTTGTACTCGAACTGCGTCTCGATGCCCGCGTCCCAGTTGCGGCTCAGGGCATAGACGTACCGCCCGTTCAGCCGGAACACGTCGCTCACGTCCACGCGTGAAGCATGCCCGACGCCGCGATACAGATACATGATCTCGCCTTCAAGGAACTGCCGCCCGCCGTCGAAGGCGTGCCCCACGCCGAGCCCCGCCATCGCGCCCCACGCGCCCGTGCCCACGCCGTCGTCCGACGTGCTGCCCGTGGGCGTCCAGACGCCGAGATCCCACGCCATATCCACGGGAGCTCCTCCACGCTGGCTCAGGAACTGCTTGTGCAACACGAAGGTGGTGTCGCCCACGCCGTTCTTGCTGCTCACGCCGTTGGGCGTCAGGGTGCTGTGGGCGCGGAAATTGTTCATCACAAAAGGTGTGGCGAACCGGACGTCGTACCCGTCCCCGAGGCCGTAGCGCATCTTGAGCACGAACCGGTCGTGCAGGTTCCGCTGCGTGCCCTTGTTGAAGGGATACTTCGCCGTGTGGCGGGAGCCGTTCTTGTACCACGTGTGCTTGTCCGCGTGGATGTAGTTCACGATGGCGGCCAGCTTGCCCTTGGGGATGGTCCCGGATGAGGGCCCCATGCTTTCGATGACGACCTGCCCGACCTGCGGGACCGCCTCGGCGGCCAACGCGGAACTTCCAAACAACAGCGACAGGCCAAACAGCCCCACGGCGATAATGGATTTCATGCGACATTTCCTCTCTCGTTGCGGTGATTGGGGCAGGCTCCCGGCGTTCCGGACCCCCGCGGGCATTGCGCAAAAAAAGCCCCGTCTTCACGGCAAACCAGAAGGCGGGGCCTTTTTTATCAAGGCTGGATTACAACGGGAGACGTCTTTTTACAAGGATTCCCCGTTTTCCGCATCGGGATCGGACGTGACGAGGTCAAAGCCGACCACGCGCGCGCCGTCGTCCAGCTTCACGAGCCGCACGCCGATGGTGGCGCGGCCCACGGAACGGATTTCGTCTACGCTCATGCGGATGATCTTGTTGGTCGAGGTCAGCAGCACCAGCGCCTCGTCGTCGCTCACCGAGCGCGCGCCGATGACCGGGCCGGTCTTTGGCGTCACCTTGAAGTTGATGATGCCCTTGCCGCCGCGGCTCTGCACGCGGTAGAGGTTCACGCTGGTCCGCTTGCCGAAGCCGAGGGCCGAAATGGTCATGATCGCCGGGCTGTCCTCCTTGAGCACGAGGCAGGCCACCACGGTGTCGCCGTGGCGCAGGGCGATGCCCTTGACGCCGGTGGCGCCGCGTCCCATGTTGCGGACGTCGCGGCAGCTGAACCGGATGGCGATGCCGTCGGCGGTCGCCAGCACCACGAAGTCGTCGTCCGTGATCTCGCGGACCATGATCAGCTCGTCGTCCTCGCGCAGACCCACGGCGATGAGGCCGCCCTTGCGGCTGCGGGCGTAGAGCGCCGCGCTCGAACGCTTCACCATGCCCTTGCGGGTGGCGAAAAGGAAATACTTGTCCTCGGCGAACTCGCGCACGGTCAGGATGGTGTTGACCCACTCGTCCTTTTCCATCGGCACGAGGTTCGCGATATGCACGCCCTTCGCGGTCCGGCTGCCTTCCGGCACCTGATGGACCTTGAGCTGGTGCATTCGTCCCTTGTTGGTGAACATCAACAAGTATTGATGGTTCGTGGTGGTGATGAACTCCTGCACGAAATCGTCTTCGGCGGTGTGCACTCCGGCCACGCCCTTGCCGCCCCTGCGCTGCTGCTGGTAGATGGCGAGGCTCGTGCGCTTGATGTAGCCGCGACGGGACAGGGTGATCACCACGTCGTCGTCGGGGAGCAGGTCTTCGATGTCGATGTTGGAGAGCGCCTCGCGGATGACTTCCGTACGGCGGGGCGAGGAATAGGTCTGCTTGACGTATTCCACCTCGTCGCGGATGACGCCCCAGAGCACCTTGGCGTCGCCGAGAATGGACTGGAACCAGGCGATCTTCGCCTGAAGATCGCGCAATTCCTCTTCCAGCTTGCCGCGTTCGAGGCCGGTCAGACGCTGGAGGCGCATGTCGAGGATGGCCTGCGCCTGCACGTCGGACAGCTCGAAGCTCGCCATGAGGCGTTCCTTGGCTTCCTGCGGCGTGGCGGAGGCGCGGATCAGGGTCACCACTTCGTCGATGTGATCCAGCGCCTTGAGAAGCCCTTCCAAAATGTGGGCGCGGGCCTCGGCCTTGCGCAGCTCGAACTTGGTGCGCCGGACCACCACTTCGCGGCGGTGATCGAGGAAGTAGGTCAGGGCGGTCTTGAGGTTCAGCAGGACGGGGCGGTTGTCCACCACGGCCAGCATGTTGATCCCGAACGAGCTTTCCAGCGGCGTGAACTTGTACAGCGAATTGATGACGATTTCAGGGATGGTGCCGCGCTTCAGCTCGATGACCACGCGGATGCCCCTGCGGTCGGATTCGTCGCGCAGGTCGGACACGCCGTCGATCTTGCGGTCGTTGATGAGCGCGGCGATCTTTTCCACCAGACTGGACTTGTTCAGGCCGAAGGGGATTTCGCGGATGATCAGGGATTGGAAGCCCTTCTTGCGGTCCTCGATCTCGACCTTGCCGCGCACCTTCACGGTGCCGCGTCCGGTGGTATAGGCGTCGTACAGCCCCTGCCCGGCGTACACGTAGCCGCCCGTGGGGAAGTCCGGGCCCTGCACGACGTCCATCAGATCCTCAATGGAGGTTTCAGGATCGTCGATGAGCATGAGCAGGGCGTCGGACAACTCGCTCAGGTTGTGCGGGGGAATGTTGGTGGCCATGCCCACCGCGATGCCGGACGAACCGTTCAGTAACAAGTTGGGAACCTTGGTCGGCAGAACGACCGGCTCGGCCAGCGTGTTGTCGTAGTTGGGCCGGAAGTCGACGGTTTCCTTGTCGATGTCGTTGAGGAATTCGCTGGCGAGGCGGGACATGCGCACTTCGGTGTAACGCATGGCCGCCGCGGCGTCGCCGTCGATGGAGCCGAAGTTGCCCTGTCCGTCTTCCAGCGGATCGCGCATGGAAAAATCCTGCGCCATGCGGACGAGGGCGTCGTACACGGCGGTGTCGCCGTGGGGGTGGTACTTACCGATGACGTCACCGACGATGCGCGCGCACTTTTTGGGCGGGCGGTTGTAGCTGTTCGCCAGTTCCTGCTGCGCGAACAGGATGCGCCGGTGCACCGGCTTCAGGCCGTCGCGGGCGTCCGGGATCGCTCGGCCGATGATGACGCTGAGCGAGTACTCCAGGTACGATTTCCGCATTTCATGTTCGATATTCACATTCTGAGACATAGTATCCTCGAAGGCAGCGCCTCCGGCGGCCGGGGGGAATGATTCCCCCCGGACCCCCTCAGTGCGGGAAACGCAACGGCTACGCCGTTCCCTTTCCCGCCCCGAGCGCGTCGGAACGGACCGTCTCCGGCATCGTTCCGCCACCTAAGTACCTGCTTGTCAAATATGCAAGGATGAAAACCCCATCCCGATCGACGCATTTCCCTCACACCAAAAGTCAAAAGTCTTAGGAGGATGAGGGGAGGGGGCCGGGGGGGGGGGGCGGTAGCCCCGCTGCCCACCCCCCACCCGCCCCCCCCAAAAAACAAAAACCCCCCCCGGGGCGCGGTGGG
>CAUHBW010000354.1 GCA_959604115.1 uncultured Bilophila sp.
AGGCGTTGCTTCCCATGACCGTCATCAACAGTCATCAACCGTCATTCAACCCCCGAAAGGAGAGCCGTTCCATGAACATCACGCGCGTCACCATCGCCTCTTTCAGCCCGACCGGAACGACGAAACGAACCCTGCGCGCCATAGCGGAGGGCTTCGGCTGTTCCGAGCTGACCGAAATCGACTGGACCGAACCCGAAAGCCGCGCCGACATCCTGAAATGCGGCCCCGACGAAGTGGTCATCGCCGGAATGCCCGTGTACTACGGGCGCATCCCGTCCCCGTTCCACAAGGGACTGCCCCTGCGCGGACGGGGGACGCCGTTCGTGCCCGTCGCCGTGTACGGGAACCGCCACTACGACGACGCCGTGCTCGAACTGAAAACGCTGGGCGAGGCGGCGGGCTGCGCCACGCTCGGAGCCGCCGCGTTCGTGGCGCAGCACAGCCTCAACCCCGATATGGGCCGGGGACGCCCCGACGCCGCCGACCTCGCCGTCATGCGCCGCTTCGGCAGCGCGCTGCGGGCCAAGGCCGACGGCCTCGACGGCCCGATCCCGCCGCTCGACGTGCCCGGACACGCGCCCTACAGGGAATACAAGCCCACGCCGTTCGCGCCCGCGCTGCTCGACGCCGACGCCTGCATCCGCTGCGGTCAGTGCGCCCGCCGATGCCCGGTCGGCATCATCGATCCCGAAACCTTTACCGTGACCGCGCCGGAAAAATGCCTGTTCTGCTTCGGCTGCGTGCGCATCTGTCCCGTCGAAGCGCGCGGCCCGATTCCCGAAGCCGCCTCCGCCTTCGCCGCCCAGATGGCGGGACTCGCCGCACGCTGCACCGAACGCCGCGAACCCGAGATGTTCCTGTAGGCCGCGAACGCCGGAAAGCCGGCGCTTTCCGTAACCAGTTGACGAAAAAGGGAAGGTTTTCCGGAAGAAACGCCTCCCGTCCCCGCGCGGGCCGGAGGCGTTTTTTGCGCGCTGTCGACAGGCGCGGCGGCGGAGGACTCCGGCGAAAATGCACCGGCGGTGCGGGATGCGAAAAAAACGATCGTTCGTGATGCATTTATCATGTGTTATTTCAGTGAGAAGGAGAGGGATGGCGGGGAAGCGCGCGGGAGGGCCGGGGACGGCGTCTGGCCTTATGCTGTCGTGAGAGCGTGTTAGAGGGGACGAAATTGGAGGATATTGCGGACGGGCGGTGGTTCGGCGTCGAACTTGTGAAAAAAGATGTTGCCGTATGTGGTGATTTGCGCCTTCCAAAAAGGGAAACGGAGTGGCATGATACCGCCAAACCCTTTTGGGTGCTGTCGCATTATCTCATCAAGGAAAGGTTGCCATGCCGCGACGTTACGTCTTTGTCACCGTTTTTTGCTGTCTGATGGCCGTGGTGGCGGTCGTGGGCTATACCCATGACACGACGGGAAAAACGCCTGTCCGCCTCCTGCTCGAAAACGCCGGGGGGCGGGTCGTGTTCGACCACCGGAGGCACGCCGAGGACTACAAGGTGGCCTGTGAGACCTGCCATCACGAGTCGGCGGAGGCGCGCGAAAACGTCCAGCCCTGCGGCGCGTGCCACGGCGTCGATTTCGACGGTTCCTTCCGCGAGGATCACGTCGCCGCCTTTGCGGACGACGAGACGACCTGCGCGACCTGCCACCACATGGGCAGCGCGCCCGCGAAGTGGGACCACGCGGCCCATGCCGAAGAGTACGGCCTTTCCTGTACCGACTGCCACCACGCCGACGCCGACATCGAGCCGGAACCCGCCCGCTGCACGGCCTGCCACCTCGACAAGCCGATGGGCGCCATGCCCGACATGAAGACCGTGGCGCACGCCAAGTGCGCGACCTGCCATCAGGAATGGTTCGACGCGGGCATGAAGGGCTGTACGAACTGCCATCCCTTTACGGACAACCGCAAGCTGCTCGCCTCCGGGCGGCCCGTGGACGTGAACCCCGGCGACGCCGACTGCACGGTCTGCCACGGGGACGTGAAGCCTTCGGACCTCATCCCCGACCGCATGGCGGCCTTCCACGGCAACTGCATGAAGTGCCACGAAAAGCTCGGCAAGGGGCCGTTCCGCAAGGACCAGTGCAACCAGTGCCACACGAAATAGGCGGACTGTCATGAAGCAACGTTTCCAGATCCTCAACGATCCCCGTTTCCATCTCGTCTACGGGGTGACGCAGCGTTTCAGCTACGGGCCGTCGCCCAAGCTGGTCAGGCTCAACCGGGAAGGCTTCACGCTGGTTCCCGGCCTGAAAAAGAAAAGCCCCGTCTATCCGGGCATGCTCCTTGGGGAGCACCCCGCGCCGGGCAAGGGCGATCTCTTCGCCTCCATCCACGGCGAAGTCAGCGAGATCACCGAACGCAGCGTGTTCCTGACCGCCGCCGAGCCTTCCAAGGACGCCCCGGAAGTGGAACCCGTGGACCTGCTCGGGCAGGGGCTGGAAGGCGACGAGCTGGCCCTCGCGGTGAAGAAGATGGGCGTGAACACCCGTTCGCTCGGACGGCGGTGCAAGACGCTGATCATCAACGCCCTGAACCCCGATCCCGGCGTGACGTGGGCGGAGCCCATGCTCCTGTCGCACGTGGAGAACCTGCGGGCGGGCATGGAGCTGCACCGCCGCATGGCCCGCGCGGACAACGTGATCCTCGCCGTGCCCAAGGGCTCGAAGGTGGCCTATGAGGGCATTCCGCTGGCCTACGTCGAGCCGGAATATCCCAACAGCGTGGACAAGCTGGTGATCAAGGCCGTGACCGGCGAGGAGAACCCCGAGGGCGTGGGCATCGTGGGCCTGCACAACATCTGGAGCCTCGGGCGGGTGGGCCGCCTCGGGCGTCCGCTCATCGAAACGGTCGTGACCATCGGCAGTTACGAGCATTCGGGCAACTACATCGTGCGCGACGGCTCGACCATCGGGGAATTGCTGCAATTCGCCAACATCCAGCTCAAGGACGGGGACACGGTGGTGCGCGGCGGCCCGCTGCGCGGCGAGAGCCTCGACCGGCTCGACCGCAGCGTCACCAAGGGAACCTACGGCCTTTTCGTGGTCGAGGCCGGGACCATTCCCCCGATGGAGGGGCACAGCCCCTGCGTGAGCTGCGGGGCATGCGTGCTGGTCTGTCCGGCGCGGCTCAAGCCGAGCAACCTCAGCCGGTATGCCGAGTTCGCATTGCACGAACGCTGCCGCGCCGAGCACATCGACTCCTGTCTGGAGTGCGGCCTCTGCGGGTACGTCTGCATCGCCCGGCGGCCCGTCCTCCAGTACATCCGCCTCGCCAAGCGCAAGCTCGCCGAGATGGACCGGGACAAGGGACTGGTGGAATTGAAGACGAGGTAGCTTCGGGGGAGGAACCTCCGAAGAAGGGCCGCTCCGTCTTCCCGATATCCCGGAAACGGACGTTTTTTGAACAATGACTTGATGTTGTGGAATCTCCCGGACGCCTTTTGGGGGGGAGGAGGAAATCCCCCTGTTGGGGAAGGGCGTCCGGGACCAGACCGGAGGCGGCCCGCCCGGAACGATTGCGGAACGGGTTCCCCTCCGCCGCACAAACCACGGCGGCGGGAATTTTCCGTCCCGCCCGGAAACAGGCGGCATCGCCCGTCTCCCACGGCATCGCTTCCCCGTTGCGGGAAGCGCGGGAGAGCAATCCTTTCCCGTACCGCACGGAAAACGGACTGGAACGGAGCCTTTTCTCCGCACGACGCGGAAAGCGAACGGGGAATCGTCTCCGCGCCGCCGAGAAAGACGAACAGGGAACGCGCTCAAGGGCGAACGGCTTTGCCCGCCCGTATCCGATACGGCGAAACGTAAAGAAAACCGTTCGCGCCCCGACGCGCTCCAGACAGGAACGGACTTCCAAACCGCCCCACCCCCCTTACGAACGTCTTTGAAAGGAGAGGGGAGGGGTCTGGGGAGGGGAGAGGGA
>CAUHBW010000355.1 GCA_959604115.1 uncultured Bilophila sp.
GAAGGGAGCCCTTTTCAAAGGGTCCCTTCTCCCCTTCCCCCGGACCCCCTTCCCCTCATCCTCCTAAACTTTTTCTTCTTATCGAATTCCTTGTCGCGGCGTTCCCTGTTTTTCCCGGGATGTCGTTTCGATGCGAGTTCTTTTGTTTTCAGCAAGGTTGGAAGTGCCGCTCCTTTTCTCCGCAAGCAGGCGGCGTCATCAGAAAGAGTTGTTTTCTTTTTTGTAAGGTGGATAAACGTGCCCTTCCCCACCTTTCCAACTCCTTACCCCTCTTGACGAAAAGGGCCGCGTCGTATAGGCCAAAACGATTTTGGAGGTAAGCCATGTGGGGTTCTTTTTCGCGTGCCCGGAAGGTCCAGACGACGGTGTGCTGCAAGCACTGCGGAACGCCGCTGTTCATCGAACGGACCTGCCATGAGGTGCATATGTTCTGTCCGACTTGCGGGAAACGGTTCCCGCTGTCCGAATACATCGCCCTCGCCGACGAGGCCATGGAAGAGTTTTTGAATTCGGTCTACTGCGATCGGATGTAGCCGCCGTTCCGGCGGCCGAAAAAACACGGTTCCCTCCGTCCCCGGCTCTGGCGATTCGGACGTTTTTGGGTTACAAGACGGAGATACTATGAAAGAATATCGCGATCACTACTTCCTCAAGGCCAAACAGGAAAACTATCCTGCCCGCTCCGTCTACAAGCTCAAGGAGATAGACGGACGTTTCAAGATTTTCCGAAAGGGCATGAAGGTGCTCGATCTCGGCGCGGCTCCCGGCTCGTGGTCGCTCGGCGCGGCCGAACGCGTGGGCGCGCAGGGCAAGGTTCTTGCCTGCGACATCCAGAGCACCGTGACCGTCTTTCCGCCCAATGTGGAGTTTCATCAGGAAGACGTTTTTCAACGTTCCGAAGCCTTTGAGCGACAGCTTGCCGAAACAGGACCGTTCCATGTCGTCATGAGCGACATGGCTCCGCAGACGACCGGGACGAAATTCACCGATCAGGCCCGTTCCCTTGAGCTGTGTCTGGAGGCGCTCGCCGTCGCCGAAAAATATCTGGTGAAGGGCGGCAGCTTCGTGGTCAAGATTTTCATGGGCCCGGACGTCGGGGAGCTGCTCAAGGGGATGCGTCCCCGGTTCGCCCGCGTCACCTCGTTCAAGCCGCAAAGTTCCCGCGCCGAAAGCAAGGAAACCTTTTTTGTGGGCCTCGGCTTCAAGGGCGGCGACGATCGGGATTGACTGTTTGCACGGTCCCGGCTATGACCCTCTTCCTTGCCCGAGGGCAGCGCCGTGAGAGGGGGCTATCGGGAGCAGCCGGAGAAGCCATCCGGCCTTTTGTTTGGAGCGTTTCCGTTGTGAAAGGCTCCGCCGTACGCGGTACGGCGTGAATGCGGCCGGAACTTCGGCTGCCAAGAACCTTTGAAGAGGCGCAGCGTCCCAAAGGTAATTCGCTTTAGAAACATTCAGGAGGATTCAATGTCTGGACACAGCAAATGGGCCAACATCCAGCACCGTAAAGGTCGCCAGGATGCCAAACGGGGTAAGGAATTTACCAAGGCAGCCAAGGAAATCATCATCGCAGCCAAGAACGGCGGCGATCCTGCCGGTAATTCCCGCCTGCGTGCGGCCATTGCCGCTGCCAAGGCGATCAACCTCCCCAAGGATAAAATCGAAGCCGCCATCCGCAAGGGCACCGGTCAGGATGCGGGCGGCGACATCATGGAAATCAACTACGAAGGCTACGGTCCCGGCGGCGTCGCCGTCATCGTGGAGACCGCGACCGACAACCGCAACCGTACCGTGGCCGAAATCCGTCACCTGATGAGCAAGGGCGGCGGCTCCATGGGCGAAAGCGGCTGCGTGAGCTGGAAGTTCGAACGCAAGGGCGTCATCCAGTTCTCCAAGGAAAAGTACACCGAAGATCAGCTGATGGAAGCCGCGCTCGAAGCCGGTGCCGACGATCTGCGCGACGAAGGCGACGTGTGGGAAATCCAGACCGCGATGGGCGACTTCAACGCCGTTCGTGAAGCCTTTGAAGCCGCCGGGCTGGAAATGCTCTCCGCCGAGCTCAATCAGGTGCCGCAGAGCATGATGGAACTCGACCTCGAAACCGCCCGCAAGCTCCTCCGCTTCATCGAACTGCTTGAAGACAACGACGATGTCCAGAACGTCTACTCCGACGCCGACATCTCCGACGACATCATGGCCCAGCTGGAAGACTAGTTGAGCTGACAAAAGAGTGGAGGAGGGGACTTTCTCCAGAAGGTTCCCTCCTCCCTCCCCTCCTTTCTCTTCAAAGGCTTTCGACTGTTGGGACCGGGGGAATCTTCACGGCCATTCCTTTTGACAGGAATACCTCTTCCTTTTTTCCCCTTTTTTCGCCATGTCGCAAACCATCACCGTCATCGGCATCGACCCCGGTTCCCGCAATACGGGATGGGGCGTGGTGCGCGAAGCGTCCGGCGTGCTCCAGCTTGTGGATTGCGGCGTCATCCGTCCGTCGCTTACGGGCGAGTTCGCCTCCCGTCTCGGGTTCATCTTCAAGGAACTGCATCAGGTGCTCGCGCGGCTCAGGCCGGACGAGGCTTCCGTGGAGCAGGTGTTCACCGCGAAGAACGCGGCTACGGCCCTCAAGCTCGGGCAGGCGCGCGGCGCGGCCATCGCGGCTTGCGCGGCCCACGACCTGCCGGTCCGGGATTACGAGCCTTCGGTGATCAAGAAGTCGCTGGTGGGCGTCGGCGGCGCGGACAAGGCGCAGGTGAGCTTCATGGTCGGGCGCGTGCTCGGGGTGAAGCCCGACTGGGCCGTGGATACGGGCGACGCGCTGGCGGCGGCGATCTGCCATCTGACGCACCGCCGGTTCGAGCGGCTTGCGAAGCTCGCTTCCCGATAGGGCCATCCCCTCGGCGTACCTTCTTCTCTTTTTTGTCCTCTCCGTGTATGAGGCTTCGGAGTTCTACTTGAAACCGAGCGGCAAATGTGTTCCCCTTACGGCAACACGCGGCAGGTTATGCGGCGAAAAGGAGGTTTCTCTATGATGGCTCGATTCACCAAGGTGATGTTTGCGGCGGTACTTGTTTGCGGTTTGTCTTTGCCTGCGGTTGCGGCCAAGCCTGCGGCTTCCGATCTGACCGGGCAGCACTGGCAGCAGTCCACGCAGAACGAAAAGCTGGCGTTTCTGTACGGGGCGTCCAACATCATTGCCATCGAACAGTTGATCGCCGAAAAGCAGGGAACGAAACCATCCCCGTTCGTCGAGGCGTGGGTTAAGGCTTTCGGCAATTCCAACTGGTCGCAGATTCAGCAGAAACTGGACGCTTGGTATGCGGCGCACCCGGATCAGGCGAACCGTGAAGTGTTTGAAGTGCTCTGGTTTGAATTCATGGCTCCGACCACCAAGTAACGACTTTCCCCGCCTGAAAGGGGCGACAGGAGAAGCATCATGAAACGACTTTCGGCTGTGCTTTTGATCGGCGCTCTGGTCTTCGGGACCGTCGGCTGCACGAATATGAACAAGACTCAGCAAGGTACCCTCAGCGGCGCTGCGGGCGGCGCGCTCCTCGGGGCGGGCATCAGCGCCATCGCTGGCGGCAGCGGGACGACCGGCGCCCTCATCGGCGGCGGCCTCGGCGCTCTCGCCGGTGGTCTGTACGGACATAGTAAATAGCAATAGGGATAAAGGCACGCAGGGGGGAAGGGAAACTTTCTGAAGAAAGTTTCCCTTCCCCCCTGCACCCCCCATCCTTTCAAAGACTTTCGACCTTATCGAATCCCTGTTGTCGGTTTTGCCGAACGAAAAGCCCCTTTCTTCGTATGGGAAAGGGGCTTTCTTATGGAATGGGGAAGCGGCTGGAGGGTGTCGAACGTCGGGCACGTATGGCTTTCGTAAAGCGGTTCAAGAACGTTTCCCGAAGAGGAGTTTCTCTCTCTCTC
>CAUHBW010000356.1 GCA_959604115.1 uncultured Bilophila sp.
CAGGAAGGCGACGCGCTGTGGCTGGTGGGCGGAACCGTCGGAGCCGTCTGCGCCCCCGCCGGAGAGACGGCCCGTCCGGACCCCGCCGCGTCGAAAACCGCCGTCCTGATCACCACGGAGTTTCTCGGCTCCGGGGACGACGATCTGGGCGAAAAGCTGATGGGCAACTTCCTCGCCACGCTGTCCGATCTGGGGGATTCCCTGTGGCGGATCATCCTGCTGAACGGCGGGGTCAAGCTCGCGGTGAAGCCGGGCAAGGCGCTGGACAGCCTCAAGGAGCTGGAAGCCTCGGGCGTCTCCGTGCTCGTGTGCGGCACCTGCCTGTCCTTCTACGGGCTGCTGGAGTCCAAGGCGGTGGGCGAAACCACCAACATGCTGGACGTGGTTTCCAGCCTTGGCCTTGCGGACAAGATCATCCGTCCGTAAGCGTGCCGGGGCGTATTTTGTTTCTTTTTTCTTGTGCAAGAGGCTAACGATGCTTGTCCGTTTCGCATGATCAGAACGTTGCCGGAACGCATGGACTGCGTTCCAGCCGTGGATGGCGGAAGGGGCGGGCATGCCCCCGGCCTGAACGCTCCTCCCCGTCCCCGCGCCATGCCGTCCTGCCGGACAAAATCATGGCTTACGTCGCACAACGGTGTTTCCTTCGGGAAAATGCCGCGGCCTCTTCACGCATGCCGCGGAAATGACGACAAGGAGTGAGTATGAAACGTTTGTTGATGGCCGGGCTGATGGCCCTGACTCTGCTGTGCGCCACGGCGTTCGCCAAGACGGGCGAAGGCATGACGATCTGGTTCGACACTGGCGGTTCCGTGGGCGACGGTTACGGCACCGTCGTGCAGAACGGGGCCAAGGCGGCCGCCGCCGACATGGGCTGCGACCTCCGCCTGCTGTATTCCGACTGGAATCCCGAAACCATGCTGACCAACTTCCGCAATGCGGTCGCAGCGCGTCCCGACGGCATCGTGGTCATGGGTCATCCCGGCGACGCCGCCTTCGGCCCTCTCGTCGATGCGGCGGTCAGGCAGGGCATCGTGGTCACGTCCGTGGACACGGCGCTCGCCGAGACGCAGGCGCGCTACCGGGCCAAGGGCTTCGGCTATGTCGGCGCGGACAACTATACGCAGGGCAAGGCGCTCGCCGAGGAAGTGCTCCGCCGTACGCAGCTTCACAAGGGCGATCGCGCGTTCGTGTGGGGCCTGAAGCGGCTTCCCGATCGCGGACGGCGCGCGCAGGCGATCATCGACGTGCTGGAACAGGCGGGCGTGACCGTCGATTATCAGGAAATCACGCCTGAAATCGACAAGGACCCCGTTCTCGGGGCGCCGGTCGTCGCCGGGCAGCTCGGACGCCACCCCGACACCAAGGTGATGATCGTGGACCACGGCTCCCTCACCGCGCAGATGGGCAACCACCTCAAGACGGCGAGCATCAAGCCCGATACGGTCTACGTCGCGGGTTTTTCGCTGTCTCCCGCCACGGCGAAGGCCATTGAGGAAGGGTACGTGCAGCTCGTGTCCGAAGCGCAGCCCTACGTGATGGGCTATTTCGGCGTGGTGCAGACCGTCCTGAGCAAAAAGTACGGCTTTTCCGGCTTCAGCATCGACACCGGCGGCGGCATGATCGACGCCACCAATATCGGCGCGGTTTCCGGGTTCGCGAAACAGGGATTGCGGTAGAGACGAAGACCGGTGGAAGGGAGGGGAAACCCTTCTGGAGAAGGGGAGCGTCTACACGGTTCCCTTCCACCGGACCTGCCGTGCGTCCCCATCCCGCTTCTCCCAAGGCTTTTGCCCCTGTCGAATCCTTCTTCCGGTTTCCGGTTGGCGGAGGGCAAGCGGGAACCGGGGTGTCGCGAAAAGTCGATGCAACGGGTTGCGTGGCGAATATTTCCCATTGCCGCGCATCTCAAGAGTTCTTGATGGAAGAGAGCCGGGGGAAACACGTCCCCGTTGCCCCCGTTTCGCTTGTCGAGCGTGTGGAACCGCCGAACATCGCTGCGCCGGGCACGTTCCCACGGCAGGCCGGACGGTTCGGCGGCGTTTTCGGATTTCGCGGATACGGCGCGGCTCCCCGCGCGATGTTTTTTTGACAAGGATGAACCATGCTGCTCAGTGTACAGGGATTGCGGAAATCGTTCGGCGCGGTGGCGGCGCTGCGCCATGCCGATCTGGACATTCGGGAGGGCGAGGTGGTCGCGTTGCTCGGCGACAACGGCGCGGGCAAGTCCACCTTCGTCCGCCTGCTCTCCGGGGCCGGACGCCCGGACGCCGGAACCTTCCTGTTCGGCGGGGCTGCCGTGCCGCTGAACCGGTATACCGTCCGCAAGGCCCGGGACATGGGCATCGAAACGGTCCATCAGGATCGCTGCCTGTGCGAAGGCCAGTCTCTCTGGCGGAACATGTTCGTGGGACGCCACCTGCGGACGCGCTTCGGTTTCATCGACATCGCCGCCGAACGCGAAGCCACGCGGGTGATGCTCGGGGAATGGCTCGGGCTGGGCGGCGCGGGGCTCGACCCCGACGCGGACGTGCGGGTGCTGTCCGGCGGCGAACGTCAGGCGTTGGCGATCGGGCGGGCCATGTATTTCGGCGCGCGTCTGGTCATTCTCGACGAACCCACCACGGCCTTGTCCCTCAAGGAAGTGGGCCGGGTGCTGGAATTCATCCGCACCCTGCGGGAGCGGGGACGTTCCGTGCTGCTGGTGTCCCACCATGTGCATCAGGCGTACGACGTGGCGGACCGGTTCGTCTTTATGGACAAGGGAAGGACCGTCGGAGAGGTCGCGCGCGGGGACACCAGCCCGGCGGATCTGACCGAACGGCTGCTGGCTCTTGCGGAAGGAAGGGAGGCATGATGGGCGTGAGGCGCGGACGGGCATGGCCCGCAAGCACCCGCAACCAGCTCTGGCTGACGGGGTTGTTTCTGGGGCTGCTCGGCCTGTTCATGGCGACGGGATCGCGGGCGTTTCTGGCGTGGCCCATGTACGAAAGCCTGCTTTCGACTCTGCCGCTGTACGGTTTTCTGGCGCTCGGCCTTACGCTGGTGGTCGCCGCCGGAGAGATGGATCTGTGTTTCCCCGCGACGCTGGCGGTGGCGGGATTCGGTTTCGCGCTCACGGCGACGCATACCGGTCAGGTCTGGCTCGGCGTGCCGGTCGCCGTCCTGATCGGGCTGGGCATCGGGTTCGGCAACGGCCTGCTGGTGGCCTACGTGGGCGTGCCGTCCATCATCGCCACCATCGGGACGCAGTTTTTCTGGCGCGGCGCGGTCATGCTGCTGAGTCAGGGGACGGCCCTCGGGCTGGCGGACATCGTGGGAAGCCCGACGCGCGCCGTGTTCGTCGGACGGCTCGGCGGCGTCCTGCCCATGCAGGCGCTGTGGCTGCTTCTGCTCGCGGCGGCGCTGTGGCTGGCGCTGAACCGCCATCCGCTCGGCGACGCCGTCCGATTCACGGGCGAGCAGGCGGACATCGCCTCCCGGCTCGGCATCAACGTGCCCCGCGCCCGGCTTGGCGTGCATACGCTCATGGGCGGCATCGCCGGATTCGCCGGAGCGGTCGGGTGCATGGAGATGGGATCGTGGTGGCCGACGCAGGGCGACGGGTACATGTTGCTGGTATTCGCGGCGGTGTTCATCGGCGGGACCAGCGTGTTCGGCGGGTCCGGGCGGCTGTACGGGACGCTGATCGGCATCGCCATCGTCGGCATGATCGAAGCGGGGATCGTCAGTTCGGGGCTGTCGGGGTTCTGGACCCGCGCCGTGCACGGCATGGTCATCGTCGTTGCGGTGTCGAGCTACGCGATTCTTTCGGGGAACGCCGACGAGCGCATTTTGCGGTTGTTCCGGAGAAGATAGAAGATTGGGGAAGGGAGGGAAAACTTTTCTGAAGAAAAGCTTTTCCCTCCCTTC
>CAUHBW010000357.1 GCA_959604115.1 uncultured Bilophila sp.
TTCCCCGGTTGCTCGCCGCGCGCCCGGAATGCCATGTCCTGATCATGGCGTCGGAGCGGCAGGGCGGGGATGAGGCCGTTTCGCTGGAAAGGCTGCGGCAGGAGGTGCCCGTGGATCCGCGCCGGGTGCATTTCGTGGGCTTCCGTCCGTATGAGGATTACCGGCGGCTCTTGCGGGCCTCGACGGTGCACGTCTATTTTACGGCCCCGTTTGCGTTGTCCGCCGGACTGTTCGAGTCGATGAGCTGCGGTTGCCTGTTGGTCAGTTCGGATACGGAACCGGTCCGCGAGGTCGTCCGGCACGGCGAAAACGGCTTCCTGTGCGATTTTTGGGATCACGACATGCTGGCCGACATGACGGCCGAGCTGCTGGCCCGCGCTCCGGCGATGTGTTCCGTACGCGCGGCGGCGCGGGAACGCATCATGGAGGCGTACAACCTGAAAGTGCAGATACCGCGCCACATGGACTTGTTGCTTTCGACCTACGCGGACTGGAAAAAGTGACCGTATCCCGCCGATGCGGCATTCCGTTGACGCAAAAGCGGCTTCCCTGTTGGGAGGCCGTTTTTTTGTACGGATAGGGCGAGAGGGCCTGTTGTGTTTTTGACCGGAGCACGTCATACTGAAATCATGGATTCTTTGGGGCGGGAGCTGTGCGTTTCCGTTCCCGAAAGACGGTAAATTGGAGAGGAAGCAATGGAGACGAAAGGGAAGAAACCTTCTCTGGTGTGGGCTGTGCTGTCGCTGGTGCTGCCTGTGGCGATGATTTTGTACGGTACGCTGGTCGTCGGCGTCCGTCCTCCGGTCCTGCCTCTGCTCGGCGCAGTGGCGCTGGCCGGGATCATGGCCCTGAAGACGGGCTACCGCTGGGAAGACTTGCAGGAGGGGATGTTCGAGGCGCTCGGCCGCATTCAGATCGCCATCGCGATTCTGGCGATGGTGGGCATGATCATCGCGACCTGGCTTGCGTCGGGCACGATCCCCGCCATCATTTATTGGGGCCTGAAACTGATCGCGCCCGAACATTTTTTGCTTTCGACCATGGTGTTGTGCTCAGTGGCTTCCATCGCCACCGGAACCTCCTTCGGGACGATGGGAACCATCGGCGTCGCGCTCCTCGGCGTGGGGCAGGCCTTGGGCTATCCCCCGGCCATGACCGTCGGGGCCATCGTTTCCGGCGCGTACCTCGGCGACAAAATGTCGCCGGTTTCGGATTCCACCAACATCACGGCGTCCGTTTGCGAAGTGCCGCTGTTCGATCACATCCTGTCCATGCTCTGGACCACGGTTCCGGCGTTCGTCGCCGCGGGCATCGTCTACACCATCATGGGCTTCTCCTTTGCGCAGGGGCAGACGGCTTCGCTGGACAGCCTCAATGCCATCCTGAGCGGTCTGGAAGCCAACTTCAGCCTGGATTTCGTGGCCTTCATCCCGCCGATTCTCATGATCGTGCTGGCCTACAATCGGTTCCCCGTGTTGCCTGTCATGCTGGTCTGCCTGCTGAGCGCCGTGTTCATCGCTGTCTTTGAAGGGGTGGCCTTCAATGATCTCGCCAAGATGATGACGTCCGGCTACGTGTCCAAGACGGGCATCAAGCAGCTGGATCCGCTGCTCTCGCGCGGCGGGCTGATGAGCATCATGCCCACGGTCCTGCTGCTGTGCTCGGGCATGGCCTTCGGCGGCATCCTCGAACGGTCCCGCGTTCTGGAAGTGCTTCTTGAAGCGGTCCTGAAGGGAGCCCGGTCCACCGTCCGGCTGGTGGCTTCCGCGCTGGCGGCCGCCTACCTGATCAACTTCGGCACGGGCAGCCAGATGTTGGCGGTCATCGTTCCGGGGCGCGCGTTCCTTGAATCCTTCAAGAAGGCCGACATCAGCCCGCTGGTGCTCTCGCGCACCTGCGAAGACGCCGGAACCATCGGTTGTCCGCTGGTTCCGTGGAGCGTTCACGCCTTTTACATCGGCGGCGTGCTGGGCGTCAGCGCTTTCGATTTCGTGCCCTACGCGTTTCTGAACTGGTTCGTTCCCATCTTCTCCATCCTGTGCGCCCTGACCGGGTTCGGCATCTGGCGTCTGAACGGCACGCCGGTCCACCACGGTTCCCGCAAGTAGAGGTTTCGCATGTCGCCCATCAAAAATGTCGTTTTCATCATGCTGGACACGCTCCAGTTCAACTATCTGGGGTGCTACGGCAACACGAGCGTGAAAACGCCCAACTTCGACCGCTTCGCCCGGCAGGGGTTCCTGTTCGAGAACGCCTACAGCGAAGGACTGCCCACCATTCCCGTCCGGCGCGCGATCATGACCGGGCGTTTTACCCTGCCGTATGCCGGGTGGAAGCCGCTGGATCTCGAAGACACGAGCCTGACCGACATGCTGTGGTGCCGCGAGGTGCAGACGGCGCTGGTCTACGATACGCCGCCCATGCGCCTGCCCAAGTACGGGTATTCGCGCGGGTTCGACTACGTGAAGTTCTGCAACGGGCACGAGCTGGATCACGAGACGTTCAGCAGGGTGCCGCTCGATCCCGCCGTGAGGGCCGAGGACTACCTGTCCCCCGGCATGCTGCACCGGGGCGAGGATGGAGAGTACGACAACGCGTCGAAGTCGCTGATCCGCGAGGCCGAATGTTATCTCAAGCAGCGCCAGTTCTGGAAATCGGACGCCGACAACTACGTCAGCGTCGTGGCGCATGAAGCCGATGACTGGCTGCGCCGGAAGCGCGATCCGAAACGGCCCTTCCTGTTGTGGGTGGACTCCTTTGATCCGCACGAACCGTGGGATCCGCCGTCCGTCTGGGAAGGCAGGCCGTGCCCGCACGACCCGGACTACCGGGGCAATCCGATGATTCTGGCGCCGTGGACCGAAGTGGCGGGCGTGATGACCGAAGAGGAATGCGCCCATATCCGCGCTCTGTACGCCGAGAAGGTCGAGCTGGTGGACAAATGGATCGGCGGGCTTCTGGATTCCATCCGGGAGCAGGGGCTTTGGGACGAGACGATGATCGTCATCGCTTCGGACCACGGCCAGCCGATGGGCAACGGTGAGCACGGGCACGGCATCATGCGCAAGTGCCGTCCGTGGCCGTACGAAGAGCTGGTCCATGTGCCGCTCCTGATCCATGTCCCCGGCCTTGAGGGAGGAAAGCGGATCAGGAGCTTCGTCCAGAATGTGGACATCACGGCGACGATCATGGACGCGCTGGGCTACGGAGAAGTCGCGCTCGCGGAGGCCGGACACGAGGGCATCCGCACCTACGGGATGGAGGACATGCACGGCATCAGCCTGTTCCCGGTCATGCGCGGCGAGACGGATACCGTGCGCGACGTCGCCGTCGCGGGATATTACGGCATGTCGTGGTCGCTCGTCACGGAGGACTGGTCCTATATCCACTGGCTTAAGAACGACATCGACACCGACGAGATGAACCGTCTCTTCTACGACGGTTCGGGCAAGGGCGGGAACGCGGGCAGGCAATCCGCGGAACTGGAGATGAAGGAAGAGATGTGGACCTGCGTTCAGGGGGCCGAAGTGACCGTGCCCGAGCAGGACGAACTTTATGATCGGCGCGCCGATCCCTTCCAGTTGCACAACCTTGCGGCCGAAAAGCCGGAGAAGGCCAAGGAACTGCTTCAGCGGCTCAAGCTGTACATCGGCGAACTGCGGACCCTGTAGGTCCACCGCGTCAAGAAAAACGGGCGGGGAGGATTTCCCCGCCTTTTGTTTGGAGTATGCCTTATGGCGGAACCCGTTTACGCCGCCCTCGATTTTGAAACCGCCGACTACCAGCCCGACAGCGCCTGCGCCATCGGATTGGCGAAAGTTCGTGGCGGTGAAGTTGTGGATACGCTGTACAGCCTCATCCGGCCGCCGCGCAAGCGGATCGTGTTCACGTGGGTCCACGGGAT
>CAUHBW010000358.1 GCA_959604115.1 uncultured Bilophila sp.
GCGCCGCGCCGCGCCCCCCGCTCCCCACCACTTGGGGGTGGGTGATTTAAAAGTCGGGTGGGGTTGGGGGGGGGCACCCCTAGTTAAGCGGGGTCCCCCCCCCCAAACCCCACCTCTTCCCCTCCCATAGACTTTCGCAAGGAGGGGGCGGCGTTTTCTTTCCCCGCCAAACACGGTACAAGACGTCATGGGCGAACCAATCATGCCCCGCTTGTTGACTCTTCCGCATCCGGGATTATGAAAAGGCAAAGGCGTCCTTTTTTCCGCCGGAGCGGAGAGCCGTTCCGTTTTCCCTCAATATCCAAAGACAGGAATATTCCAATGGCTATCGTCTATATCGGCTCCGATCACGCCGGACTGGGACTCAAGGCCGCGCTGGTGAAGCGCCTCTCCGAAAAGGGACACGACGTCCGCGATCTCGGCCCCGCCACGGCGGAAAGCTGCGATTACCCCGTTTACGCCAAGAAAGTCTGCGAAAAGGTTCTTGCCGACGCGGGCAACGCCGCTCCCGGCGACGATCCTGCCTCCTACGGCATCCTCGTCTGCGGCACGGGCATCGGCATGAGCATGGCCGCCAACCACACCCCCGGCATCCGCGCGGCGTTGTGCGGCAGCGAATTTCAGGCCCGCGCCACCCGCCAGCACAACAACGCCAACGTGCTGTGCCTCGGCGAACGCGTGACCGGTCAGGGCGTGGCCCTCGACATCGCGGACCTGTTCCTGAACACCGCCTTTGAAGGCGGCCGCCACCTCCGCCGCGTCAACCAGATCGAAGGCTAGTTTTTCGCTTGAAAACCGCCCGGTCGTCCGCCGCCGTTCCCGCGTGACGGGACTCGCGCCGCCTTTCCGCCGGTCGAAGTTGTTGCGGGCGGACCGGACGCGCCGACGAAAGCGCCCCCTTCCCATTCAAAGGAGCCCTCATGCAGTTCTACAATACCATGTCCCGGAAAAAGGAAACCTTCACGCCCGTCCGAAAAAACGAAGTGGGCGTCTACGCCTGCGGGATCACGGCCTACGCCCTGTCGCACATCGGACACGCCCGTTCCGCCGTGGCGTTCGACATTCTGGTGCGCCTGCTCCGCTACAAGGGATATGAAGTCACCTTTGTCCGCAACTTTACGGACGTGGACGACAAGATCATCAAACGCGCCAACGACGAGGGCGTGTCCGCCACCGAAATCGCGGAAACCTACATTGAGGCCTACCATGAGGACATGGACCGCCTGAACGTCATCCGCGCGGACATCGAGCCCAAGGCCACCGAACACATTCAGGAAATGCTCAACCTGACCGAACGCCTCATCGCGGACGGCAAGGCCTACGCCACGCCTTCCGGCGACGTGTATTTCCGCGTGCGCTCCTTCCCCGGCTACGGCAAGCTCTCGGGCCGCACGCCCGACGACCTGCGCTCCGGCGCGCGCGTCGTGTCCGGCGAGGAAAAGGAAGATCCGCTGGACTTCGCCCTGTGGAAAAGCGCCAAGCCCGGCGAGCCCTACTGGGAGAGCCCGTGGGGCAAGGGACGCCCCGGCTGGCACATCGAATGCTCGGCCATGAGCGAAAAGTACATCCCCCTGCCGCTGGACATTCACGGCGGCGGACTGGACCTCATCTTCCCCCACCACGAAAACGAAATCGCCCAGACCGAGGCCGCGCTCGGCAAGCCCCTCGCCAACATCTGGATGCACAACGGCTTCGTGCAGGTGGATTCCGAAAAGATGTCCAAGTCGCTCGGCAACTTCAAGACCATCCGCGACATTCTGGAAACCTACCTTCCCGAAACCCTGCGCTACTTCCTGGCCGGGAAGCACTACCGCAGCCCCATCGACTTCTCGCTCGACAACATGGACGAGAGCGAACGCAGCCAGAAGCGCGTCTACGAATGCCTGCGCGAAGTGGACAAGGCGCTGGCCCGCGACAAGTGGAAGCCCGGCGCGGCTCCCGCCGAAATGGTCGAAGAACTGAAAGTGCAGGATCAGTCCTTTATGGACGCGCTGGAAGACGACGTGAACACCGCCGCCGCCATGGGACATCTTTTCAACATGGTCCGCATCGCCGGGCGCGTGCTTGAGGACAAGAAGCTCCGCAACGCCGAAGGCGGACGAGAACTGCTCCGGTCGTTCCGCGACGCCACCGCGAAGTGGGACGCCCTGCTCGGCCTGTTCGCCCTGAAGCCCGAGGACTTTCTGGCGTCGCTGCGCGAAATCCGCGCCCGGCGCAGAAACCTCGACATGAACAAGGTGGTCGAGCTGCTCCGCGAACGGCAGGAAGCCCGTGCCGCCAAGGACTTCGCCCGCTCCGACGCGGCCCGCGACGAACTCGCGGCCCTCGGCGTGGAAGTCCGCGACACACCCGAAGGCCCCGTATGGGATATCATCTAAACGCGCCACGGGCCGGGAGCCGTCCCGGCCTTTTCCCGCGCGGCCTCGTCGCCGTGATTCTGGCGCTGGCCCTGTTCTTTCAGGGCGCGCTCACGGCGCAGGCCGCGCTTTTCGGCAGCTTCGGCGTCAAGGACGAGCAGGAGCTCGGGCGCAAGTTCGACGTCCTCGTCCGCTCGCGCATGCCGCTTGTGGAAGACCCCGAAGTCAAAGGCTACATCCAGTCCATCGTGGACCGCCTCTCCAAAACCTTTCCTCCGCAGCCCTTCTCCTTCGTCGCCAACGTGCTGCTGCACAACAGCATGAACGCCTTCGCCGTGCCCGGCGGCTACGTCTTCGTGCACACCGGGCTGATCATGCAGCTCGACCACGAATCCGAACTGGCGGGCGTGCTCGCCCACGAACTCGCCCACGTGACCCAGCGCCATATCGCCACCCGTATGGAGCGGGCGCAGGCCGTCACCCTCGCCAGCCTCGTCGGCGCGCTCGGGGCCGCCCTGCTCGGCGGCGGACAGGGCACCGGAGCCATGATGGCGGGCAGCGTGGCCGCCGGTCAGGCCGCGATGCTCAACTACAGCCGCATGGACGAAACCGAGGCCGACCAGATGGGCCTCCAGTACCTCACCTCGGCGGGCTACCGTCCGCAGGGCCTTCAGGGCGCGTTCGAGAAAATCCGCCGCAAGCAGTGGACCTCGGGCATCGACATCCCCGAATACCTGTCCACCCACCCCGACGTGGGGGGCCGCATCAACGAAATCCACGCCCGCATCCAGAGCCTTTCCGCCGCCGTCCGCAACCGCAAGGAAGACGACGCCCGCTTCAACCGCGTCAAGACGCTGATCTGGGCGCGCTACGGCGATCCCGACTCGGCGGCCCGGTTCTTCGCGCAGCGTACCGGCGGCAAGAAGCCGGACTGTCTCGCCTACATGGGACAGGGCATCCTCGCGGAGCGGCGCAACCAGATCAAGGATGCGGAGGCCGCCTTCGACAAGGCGCTGGCCTGCGCGCCCAAGGACGCCCTCGTCGTCCGCGAGGCCGGACGCTTCTACTACAACAAGGGCGACGCCCGCGCCGGGCAGACTCTGCAACGGGCCCTGACGCTGGACCCCGACGATCTCATGGCCCAGTTCTTCTACGCCCGCCTGCTGGACGGCAACGGCGACAAGGCCTCGGCCCAGAAATACTATCGGGAAATGCTGCGCTATCTGCCGCAGGACTCCGAAATCCATTACTACTACGGGCGCTCGCTCGGCGAATCGGGGCGCGTTTTCGAGGCCTATCTGCATCTCGCCTACAGCGCCCTGTACCAGAACGACAGGCGCAAGACCGAGAGCTGGCTCAAACAGGCCCGCCCCCTCGCCGCAACCCCCGTCCAGAAGGATCAGCTCAAGCGGTTCGAGGACATCTACGCGGAGCGGCGGAGCGTGTGGAAGTGAAGAGCTGACAAATTGAAGATTGGGGAGGGGGAGGGGAAACTTTCTGGAGAAAGTTTCCCCTCCCCCTCC